>JAJFMS010000901.1 GCA_020696885.1 Armatimonadota bacterium
CACGGTCATCAGCCCGGAGCCGCCGCCGCACATGAGCGGCGCCATCTCCGGCGCCCACTTGGCGGACTCGCGGCTCAGCTCGCGAGAAGCCTCCACCGCTTCCTTGCCGCGTCCTTCGAACATCAGCGAGGCGACGATGAAGTCGAGGTTATGCGCGTAGTAACCGGCGTAGCCGGTGGCCTTACCGGTGCCCGTGAAGTAGGCGGAGTCGAGCGCCGCCGCCGTGCGGTTCGCCTGTACCGAGCCCCGGTAGTCGCCCAGCCGCAGGAAGGTGTGCGACGGCATGTGCACCAGGTGTCCCGACGACGGTGCCGCCGCCGCAAGCCGGCCCGTGGACGGGAGCGCCCGCTCCGGCGTCGGCGAGGCTTCGGTGGCGTGGATGTAATAGTGGTTGGCGCCGATGTGGTTCGGGTCTCGCCGCAGGACGTCTTCCAGCACCCGCTCGATCTCGAGCGTGCCCGGCGCCGGGGTACCGTCTTTGTTCCACAGCTCCCACGGATGGAGGTCCATCCCGCTCGCGGCATACAGCACCCCGATGGAGGCGTCCGCCGGGAACTCCGCGTACACCCGCGCCATTTCGGCCTGGTAAGCGCCGAGCTGCGTCATCATCTCCTTGCCCGGCGCGTGGCGAACGGCCAGCGCGCGGATGAGCAGGCGCTCCCGGCGGCTGGCGGCGGCGGAGAGCTTCACCGCCTCTTGCGCCGCCGCTTCGGCTTCACCCAGCCGGGCCGGGTTGAAGTCCATGTTGTAGTTCATGCCCAGCGAAAGGGCGATCCCCCACCGGGCCATGGCGCAGCGCGGGTCCAGGCGCGCCGCTTCCCGGAACGAGGCTTCCGCCTCCGGGAAGTTGAAGCCGAACCACCGGTTCATTCCCTGGTTGAAGAACTGCTGGGCTCTGGGCGACCGGGTAGTCACCGGAAACACCACCGTCCCGAGGCCGGTGGCGAGCCGGGGGCGAGCCGCCGGCTGGGACGCTCCGGGCGCAATGGTGCAGCCCACCACCCGCGTCTCTGCCAGCATCACCGGCTCACCCTGCAGCACCGCGGCCAGCGCGACGCGGAGGTCTTCCCGCACTACCGCCTGGGGGTCCGGGTTGTCGTCGATGCGGCCGCGGTAGCGCACGGCGCCGCTGCGGTCCAGCACCACCGCCGTGGGCGTAGCCTGCGCCCGGAGCCGTTTCGCCAGGGCGCCGCTGCGATCCGCCACCAGCGGCAGCCGGATGCCGCGGCCGGCGGCGTAGCGGGTTACGGCCGCCGGCGTGGCGTCGGGCGCCGAGAACACCTGGAAGAAGCGCGCGCCGAGCGGCTCCAGCTCCCGCGCGAGCTTTCCCACCCGGCCGTTGTACCGGTCCGCGCAGGGGCAGGTGAGCGAGCCGAAGACGAACACGGTCGCCCCGGCGCCACGCAGATCTGCGGTTCCGTAGGCGCGCCCGCTCACGTCCTTCCAGGCCAGCGTCTTCGCCCGAGCGGCGCTCGCCGGTTGTTTAGCATGCACGGGGCCGCACAGCGCGGCCCCGATCAAGGCAGCAATCATCACGGATCCCAAACGGCCGAGATCCGGTACTTCACAGTTCACGAGGCAATCATCCTTTCGCGTTTCGCGTCCCATAGCATTGTTTTCTTTTGCCGATAAGACTCTACGGCCATCTTGATGGCCACCATCGTGGCGCACCCCAACTCCGCGTTGCAGTGGAGCGGGCTCGTGCCGCGGATAGCGTCTACGAAGTTCCCGACCATGTCCCGCCGCGCCTGGAGCGGAATGCGCGCTTCGGTCTTCCCGTCGTTCTTCTCTTTGAACTCCGGCGCCAGGTCCCCGTTGGCGATCAGCAGCGGCTCGCCAGCCACGTCCATCGTGCCGTGCTTGCCGTAGATCCGGTCCGGGATCTGGGTGTCGTTGGTCAGCGTGCTCACCAGGAACACCGTGTGCTCGCTGGGGTAGTCGACGGTCATCAGGAACGTGTCCGGGATGTCCCGCCCGTCCTTCTCCACGTACAGCCCGCCGCTGGCGCTCACCCGCAGCGGGTACTCTCCATCCGGCCCGGCCAGCGCGATGAGCAGCGGGGCCAGCTTGTGGTAGAGGAGGTCCGTGGCCACGCCGCCGTTGTACGGGAAGTACTTGCGAAAGCGGAAGAAGTGCTCCGGCGTCCACGCGATCCTGGGCGCCAGCCCCCACTTGTGCCCGAGCCACATGTCCCAGTCGATGTGGTCTTCGCCGCCTGCGCTCGGGCCGGCGGAGGGATCGATCTTCTGGTGCTCGTTGAACAGGCAGATCCGCGCGTTGCGGTTGTAGCTGCCCTGCGCCCACGTCACCTTGCCGATGCGCCCCGCGCGGATCGCCTCGCCCGCCTTCCAGTACGAGTCGTTGGCGGTCGCGTTGGGGCCGACCTGAAGCACCTTCTTGTGCCGCCGCACCGCGTTGCGAAGCTGCACCGCCTGCTCCACGGTGTGGGTCATCGGCTTCTCGCAGTAGACGTGCTTGCCCGCCTCCATGGCTTCGATGGCGATCTTGGAATGCCAGTGGTCCGGCGTGGCGATCAACACGGCGTCGATGTCGTTTCGCTCCAGTAGCTTCCGATAGTCGCTGTAGCCGTCGGCGCCGGCAGCCACGCCCCTGGCCCGGGTGATGCGGCGCTGGTAGACGTCGCACACCCCGGAGACGCGGAGGTTGTCCGCTTCCCCTCGTTTCACGAGGCCGTTGACGTGGCCGGTGCCCATCCCGCCGCAGCCGACCACGCCGAAGCGGATCCGCTCGTTGGCGCCTAGCACCGAGGAGGGGGCGAGGGTGCTCACCGCCATCACCCCGGCGGCCGCAGCAGACGACTTGAGAAACTCACGCCGGGTCAGATCGATCGGGGGCATTCGGTTCATCTCCTTTGAATTCCGGCTTGCTGGACGTCGTCGTCTTCAGGGGCCGGATCGAGCTTCATGGCTGGGGAGGCTGGTTGAATCCCGAGCGAAGGAGCAGCGTCATGTCGTCACTCCGAACGGTATAACGACGCGCTGCGCGGTTTTCCACCGCCTCCCGGCGGGTCGGGGGCGTTCGGATCGCGG
>JAJFMS010000039.1 GCA_020696885.1 Armatimonadota bacterium
CTGCGCGAGCGCCCGGCTCGTGTCGCGCCCCACGGCGCACGCAGTGTTCGAGCGTCTCGCCTCCCAGCCGCTTACGTTCGAAGCGAACGAAGGGCAAACGGACGGGCGCGTGCGCTACCTCTCCCGTGGCAGCGGCTACGGGCTCTTCCTGGCGAGTGACGAAGCGGTGCTTCAACTCGCGCCAAAGTCGGAAGGCGTCAAGGCCCCCGCGGTGGTGCGGATGCGGCTGGACGGCGCAAACCGCCGAGCGACCGTGCGCGGCACGGACCCGGTAGCTACGCGAAGCCATTACTTCCTGGGCCGGGATCCCGCCAGGTGGCGCACCGGCGTGGGGCAATTCGCGCGGGTGCGGTATGAGCAGGTGTATGAGGGGATCGACCTCGTCTACTACGGCAACCAGCGCCAGCTCGAGTACGACTTCGTGGTGGCGCCGGGCGCCGACCCGGCAGCGATCCGGCTGCGGTTCGACGGCGCCGAGCGCGCCACGCTGGCCGAGAACGGCGACCTCCTTCTGGACACGCCCGCCGGAACGCTGCGCCAGCACCGGCCGGTGGTCTACCAGGAAACGGCGGGCCGGCGGGAGCAACTGGAGGGCGCCTACCGGCTGGCCGATGCCGGCACCGGGACCACGGTGACCTTCGAGGTCGGCGCCTACGACCGCACCCGGCCGCTGGTGATCGACCCGGTGCTTTCCTACGTCGCTGCAGTTGGTGGTCCCGGGGATGACTACGGCGCCGGGATCGCGGTCGATGCCGGCGGCACCGCATGGGTGGCTGGCTATACCAGCTCCACCACCTTCCCGGCGGCGGGCGCTACTCATCGGGCGTCCGGCGGCGGCACCGAAGTGTTCGTAGCCCGCATCAGTTCCGCCGGCGCGCTCCTCTCGGTCACGTTCCTCGGCGGCAGCGGGGATGACCGCGGCGCGCGGATCTGCCTGGACAGCAGCGGCAACGCCTACATCACCGGCAACACCAACTCTCCCAACTTCCCCACGGTGGCGCCGCTGCAGGGCGCGTTCGGCGGCCTGTTCGACGCGTTCGTCGCCAAGTTGAACGCTTCCGGCAGCACGCTGCTCTACTCCACCTACCTGGGCGGGACCGGCGACGACCGCAGCAACGACATCTGCGTGGATGGCAGCGGGCAGGCCTACGTGGCGGGCCTTACCACTTCGGCGGCGTTCCCCACCACCGCCGGCGCTTATTCCCGCACGCTGCATTCGCAGAGCGCGGACGCCTTCGTCAGCGTGCTGGGAGCGGCCGGGAACGGCTTCCTCTATTCCACCTACCTGGGCGGCTCCGGCGATGACCTGATCTCCGGGATCGTGCCGGACGGAAACGGCGGTGCCTATCTGGCGGGGGATACCACCTCTGTGGACTTCCCGCTTTCCGCCAACGCCTTCCAGCGCGTTCCGGGCGGCGGCCTCTACGATGCGTTCGTGGCCCACCTGGATCCGGGCGGCGCGGCACTGGACTGGTCGACCCTGGTGGGTGGGAACGGCGTGGACCGCCCGACCGGACTGGCGGTGGGCTTCCAGGGTGCCTGCTACGTCACCGGATTCACCAACTCCACTTCGTTCCCGGTGGTCAATGCTCCGCAGCCTGCGGCCGGCGGCGGCGCGGGGGATGCCTTCGTTACGGTGGTCAACGGTTCGGGCACCGGCGTGATCTACTCCACCTATCTCGGAGGCACGGGACGCGACACCGGCCAGGGGATCGTGGTGGGGCCGGACGGCACCGCGTCGGTGGTGGGATTGACCGACTCGAATGACCTCCCCGGCGCCGGTGGTGGGGCGCTCGCGGGCACGGATGCCTTCGTGGCGCGCATTCCGGCGGGCGGGCTCACCTTCGCCTATGCCAGCTACCTGGGGGGTGGGGGCGGTGACCTGGGCCTGGGTATCGCCGCGGACCTCCAGGGGGACCTGTACATCACTGGCGGCAGCAGCTCGCAGGACTTCATGACCGGCCCGTTCCGCGGCGGTCAGGTCGACGCGTTTGCCGTGCGACTGGCGATGGAGCAGCTCACGGCCCCCAGCAACCTTACGGCGAGCGTGGTCTCGAGCTGCCAGATCAACCTCGCCTGGCAGGACCACAGCGACAACGAGGACTCCTTCACCATCGAGCGGCGCACCGGCGCCGGACCGTTCGGACCGGTCGGGGCAGCGGGAGCCAACCAGACCACCTACTCCGACATCGACCTCGCCCCGCTCACCAGCTACACCTACCGGGTGCGCGCTGCCAGCGCCACGGGCAGTTCGCAGCCGTCCAACACCGCGTCCGGGACCACACCGGTCGGTCCGACCCCGCCCAGCAGCCTCCAGGCCGTGGCCGTCTCCACCAGCCGCATCAACCTGACCTGGGCGGACAACTCCGCCGATGAGACCGGGTTCATCGTGGAGCGCTCCACCAATGGCGGACTTAGCTTCACCCAACGGGCCTCGCTGGCCCCGAACGTCACCAGTTGGCCGGATACCGGGCTCGCTGCCGGCACCACGTACACCTACCAGGTCCGGGCGGCGGTGACGGGCGGCTGCTCGGCGGCGTCCAACCAGGTATCCGCCACCACCCAGCCGGGAGCGCCGGCACCACCGACCAGCCTGTTCGCATTCGCCCACACCGGTGGCGGCGTCGACCTGGTGTGGGACGACGGTAGCTTCAACGAGACCACGTTCAAGATTGAGCGTGCCACCGGAGCGGGAGCGTTCGCGCAGATCGACACCACCCCGGCGAACGCGGAAGCCTACCTGGACCTGAGTGCCGCGCCCTCCACCCAGTATCGCTACCGGGTGCGTGCGAGCAACTCCGGCGGTGACTCCGCGTTCTCAAATATCGCCACCGTCACCACGCCCGCCGGCGCGCCGTTGGCGCCTACCGCCCTGGCCGTGTCGGTGTTCTCCAGCAGCGAGCTTCGGCTGACCTGGAGCGACAGCAGCACCAACGAGGCGAACTTCAAGATCGACCGGCGCGTGGCTCCGGGCAGCTTCGCGGAGGTAGCGCAGGTGGACAGCAACGTCACCAGCTTCGCGGATACCGGTCTCACGCCGAACACTACCTACATCTATCGGGTCCGGGCTACCAACGCTCTCGGCTCCTCGGCGCCTTCCAACGAGGCTTCGGGCACTACCCCGATCGCGCCTCCGGCCGCGCCGACCGGGCTGGCCGTGGCGCCGCTCTCCCGCACCCAGCTCCGTCTCACGTGGACGCATGCCGCGGGGGGCGCCGCCAGCTTCCGCGTGGAGCGGAAGACCGGCGCCGCCGCGTTCGCCTTCGCGGGCACGGTGTCGGGAGACCAGCGCGAGTACACGGACAGCGGCCTGGCGGCAGGCACCAGCTACGTCTACCGAATCTACGCCCGGAACTCCGGCGGAGATTCGCCGTACTCGAACGAGGTGACCGGCACTACCCTCCCGGATGCGCCGCTGGCGCCGACGGACGCCCTGGCCACGCCGCTTTCTCGCACCAGCGTGCAGGTGACCTGGGCGGACCGCAGCAGTGACGAGGACACCTTCCGGATCGAGCGCCGGACTGCGGGCGGCTCTTTCGAGCTCGCCGGGACCGCGATGGCGAACAGCACCAGCTTCACCGATCCGGGCCGGACCGGTGAGACGGAGTACACCTACCGGATCGCCGCGGTGAACGGTGGGGGAACCTCCGGGTTCTCCAACCTGACCTCCGCCACGACCTTCGTGAATCCGCCTACCGGCCTCACCGTTACCGCCACCGCGATGGGCACCCTACGCGTGGCGTGGGTGGATGCCAGCGCCATCGAGACCTTCTACCTGGTGGAGCGCGCCGCGAACGGGTCCGGGTTCACCGAGATCGGCAGCGTGGGCCCGAACCAGACCAGTTACCTGGACACCGGCCTGCCGTCCGATATGACGTTCAGTTACCGGGTGCGCAGCACGGACGGTCGCGTCCCTTCGGAATACGCCGGACCGGTCGACGGGACCACGCTCCCCGTGCCGCCTTCCGCGCCGCAGTTCCTCAGCGTCTCCGTGCTGCCGGGTCGGTCGCTCCAGCTCGACTGGATAGATACGAGCAACAACGAGTCCGGCTTCGTGGTCGAGCGCCGGGATCCGGGCGGAAGCTTCGCGCCGGTCACTACGGTCCCTGCGGGAACGCACACGTTCGTAGACAGCGGGCTCACTGGCGCAACAGCCTACACCTACCGGGTGAAGGCGGTGAACGCGGGCGGCGAATCGGGTTACTCCAACGAAGCATCCGGCACCACGCTGCCTGATCCTCCGGCGGTCCCGCTGAACCTGACAGTGACCGTAGATCCGACGGGTGGACTTCGCCTCGCCTGGGCGGACGCGAGCAGTAACGAGACCTCGTTCGAGATCGAGCGGGCTACCGGTGCGGGCGCTTTCGCCCCGCTGGTCTCGGCGCCGGCGAACGCCACCGGCTACCTCGACGGGACGGTGCAGGGTCTCACCAGCTACACGTACCGGGTCTCTGCTCGGAATGGGGGCGGTGACTCGGCGCCTTCCAACACCGCCACGGCCACCGCTCCGAACCCGATCCCACCGGCGCCCAGCGGGCTGTCCGCTGTCGTGTTCTCCGCCACGCGGGTCCGGTTGACCTGGACGGACAACAGCGGCGGTCAGGCGCAGTTTCGCATTCTGAGACGCTCTGCCGGCGCGGCGCAGGCCACCGCGGTAGGTACGGCCGGCGCGGGAAGCACCACCTACACGGATGGGGGACTTAGCGCCGCTACCGAGTACACCTACAGCGTCACGGCGTTCACCAGCGGCGGTGAGTCGGTCGCCAGCAACGAGGTGATCGTCTCCATCCCCACGGGCGGGGTGCTGAGCCTTTCCAGCCGGGTGAACTTCGGCAGCCGGAAGGTGGCGACGCGCTACGTCAAGTCGATCACCCTCAAAAACAAGGGCCGCGGCCTTCTGTCCGGGTTCGTGGATCCCGGGTCGGTGACCGGCGCGTTCCGGGTGCTGGAGGGCGGCGGCAGCTTCTCTCTGGCCCGGAATCAGAAGAAGATCCTGCGCGTGGAGTTCGCGCCCACCGCCAAGGCCACGTTCAACTCCAGCCTCCGCGTTACCAGCTCCGACCCACGGCGAGACACGGTCGACGTCGCCGTCTACGGCAAGGGGAAGTAGCACGCCGGTATCCGTGATCCCGGCTGCTGCCGGGAGCTTTGGAGCGGAAATGAAGAGCCCGGATGACCCTTACCCAGGGGCCATTCGGGCTCTTCATTCGTGCCTGCTGCGTGGTGTGCGCCGGCTTTGGCGGCAGTCCCACCCATCCCCGGAGCACTGCCAACCGGCCGCTGGCTAAATTCTCGTCATCGACCGGTAGGTAAGCTTGCACGGTGACTGAGCCCTACGCATCTGCCAGACGGTGCGGCGTCGCACCCTGGCGGCTGCGAGCCTCGCGCTGGGCTGCCGGAACCATCCTTTGGATTTCACGAGAACGACTATGATTGGCAAGCGTGCGAAGCTCGCGACAGATACGGCCCGCCCGGCGGCGGAGGGGGGTGCGGCGGAACCGAACGAGGCCCGCTATCGCAAGTGGGTCATCGCGCTGGCCCTCATCCTGGCGCCCCCGGCGATCCTGTATCTCCACTACCGGATGATGTTCCCCGGGCTGACAAACCCGAACGCCCTGGACTTCGCGCAGCTCGGGCGAAACCTGCACGAGGGCCGCGGCTTCGTGACTTACGTGCTGCGCCCGCTGGCGCTGTCGCATGGGTCGGACGCCCTCCGCCAGCCGGACGTGACCCACAGCCCGCTCTACCCGCTGCTGCTGGCCATGGCGTTCGGCGCCGCCGGGGTGAAGGACAACGTGGTCGCCGCGGTGTCCGGGCTGTTCTACCTGCTCACCATCCCGGTGGTCTACTTCCTGGGAGCCCGCGTGTTCAACCGGGAAGTGGGGTTGTTCACCGCGCTGGCCGTGGCCTGCAACTCGCTGATGCTGGAATACGCCACGTCCGGCCTGCCGATCACGCTTTACATCTTCCTGACTACGTCGCTGCTCCTGGTCATCTACAACCTGTCCGCCTGGCGCCGCCGCCGGGAGCAGGCGGGTGACCAGCCCGCCGCGGCCCGAGCCGGTTCCCTGCCCCGATTGCAGCTCGTGCTGACCGGAATCCTGGCCGGAGCGCTCTACCTCACCGACCCGATCTTCATCTGGACGCTGCCGGTGGTGCTGGGCGCCGCGCTCTGGATCGTGCCGGTGCGCCGCCCGGCCGCGGCGATGCACGTGCTACTCCCCCTCGGACTGCTGGTGCTGCCGTGGATGATCCGCAACGGGATGATCACCGGCAACCCGGTCTTCGGGCTGCGCGGCATGGAAGTCTGGATGGACACCCGCACCTTCCCGGGAACGTTGGCCTACCGGGTAGAGCCGGGCGGCGTGGTCCCCAGCGCGCTCCTGTTCCAGGAAGTGATGCGGAAGCTGGCGGTCGGGTTCGGAACGGTCATCGAGGCGCTGCCGCAGGTAACGGCGAGCTGGCTGCTGGCGTTCTTTATCCCCAGCCTGCTGTTCCGGTTCAGCGATAACGCTGCTACCACACTCCGCAACGTGATGGTGCTCTGCTTCGGCGCCGTGCTGCTCGGCACCCTGGTGTTCGGTGTGGAGATGCCGCTGTTCGTAGCGCTGATGCCGGCGATGTTGGTCTTCTCCATCGCCTTCCTGATGCACCTGGTGCGGCAGGCGAACGTGAGTCGCTCCGGCGCCGCCCTGGTGGGCGCGGTGGTTGCGCTGCTGGTGGCCTTCCCGTTACTGAAAGACCTCACCCTGGAAGAGCGGGTCAAGCCGTTGCCGGAAGTCGCTTCGGCCAAGGCGTTCGCGCGGATCGCTTCGCGTGAAGACGTCACGGTCTCGGATCAGCCGTGGCTGGTGGCGTGGTACGCGGACCGCCCTTCCGTGTGGGTGCCGGCCGCGGACAGCCAGTTGAAGGCCCTGCGCGGCCAGTTCCAGGAAGCACGCTGGCTGTTTCTCACCCCGCAAGCGCGAGGCCTCTCCGATGGCTGGGAGTCGATCTACGATCTCTTCCAGCGGTGGAACGCGGCCTACGTGCAGGCGCGGAATACCGGCAAGAAGGAGCCGCCCAGCCTCCGGATCCAGGGCAAGGGGCATCCGCTCCTGGAAGCGCTGGACGGGTACGCCACCGTGGGGATGGGCGACAGCGCCGTAGCGTCCGCTGTGGTGGCGGGGGTGCCGCCCGGCACCGGTACCGCCAGCGCGAAGAAGGTTCCGCTGGCCCGGCGTCCGGGTCCCGGTGCTCCGGCGCTCCCGCGATAGCGGGAGCCGTCGGGAGCGGACGTGAGAAAGGAGGTAGCAAGGAGGTAACCAGGACAATCCGCGTTTGACCGGCGAGTGCCCGTGGTATGGAACAAAGCCGTGCCTGACCCAGGGCCAACTGTTTGCGTGGAGAGCGCCTGCTCTCCCAGGCTCAAGGCGTGTAAAGCGCGACGGCAACCCGCCAACCTCCAGCTACGGAGGGATACCAGCGGCGAAATAAAGCGGTCCTCAGGACCGCAAAGCAATCTGGAGGTAACTACTTGAACAGACTGACCCTTACCCTTGCTGCGGCCGGAGCGCTGCTGCTAGGTGCGGCGCCCGCGAAAGCGGTGACGCTAAACGCGACGGCACAGAACCCGATTGCTTCGGGGACCTATAGTGTCTCCCTCAATCGCACCGGAGCCAACACGTACAGTGTCGTGGTTCGTGGGAACAATGACGGCCGCCACGCCGCGGATGCGTCCGGACCGATCAAGCACTCGGTCGGCCGGATCAGCGTGGCCTTCTTCCGGAGCGACTTCTCCATCATCGATGCCACGAGCGGCAGCGGTGGCACCAACAACAGCCCCGACATGCCGCCGACCTGGGTGGGGAGCCCGTGGACGACGGTGGTGCTGTCTGATGCGATCCGGTTCAACTCGCCGGCGATCGTGAACGACGTCGGACCGTTCGGTGAGAACGAGTTCCAGGGCAACATCACCCTGGCCTCGTCCGAGGATCCGATGCTGTTCACCGTGGCGCTGCAAGACGGAACGCAGCAGTGGTACACCCAGGGCGCCTTCCCGGATAGCGGCCTCGTACCGGAGCCGGCCTCGCTGGCCCTGGCGCTTCCTGGCCTGCTGCCCGTGGGGCTGATGCTGCTGCGCCGCCGCTCGCGCACCAGCCCGGACACCGAGGACGAGCTGGACGCGCTCGCCTAACGCTCACCTGACGCCCGCTTCTGTCCCTGTGCGCCCTTCGATCTTCCCCCAGCCGGGGCGAGGTCGGCCGCAAGGGTAGAGGCGGGCGTCTGTGCGTGTGAGAGCCAGGGACGCGCTGTTGAGGTTTGGAAGCGGGCGGCGCACGGTAGATGGTATGCGCCGGGCTTACCGGCCTACGATCTACTAACAAACTTACAGGCTCGGAACGTGACGGAACGAAGCAGGGGGATTTGTTGTACCGCCTTTCGACTTCGGTCGCCGCACTGGGAGCGCTCTTGCTCCTGGCCGCTCCGGCCCACGCTTCACACAGTAGCTTTCAGGTAACCGCCGGGCCGGTGAACGGCTCGACCTCCGGCACTTATCACGTTGCCATCAACCACGTCTCCGGGAACACCTGGACCGTTCGCGTTCAGGGAGAGCCCGCGGACCGGGGAGCGGTCGGCACCTTCCCCAAGGGGTCGGTGAACGCCATCAATATCGGGTTTTCAGACGCGAATTGGAATGAAGTGCTGATCCAGCCGGGCTTGAGCAGCGGCGGCACTTCCACGGGAGGCTCGTTTGTAGGCGCACCTTGGATCACGGCTCCGCGGGATCGGGACGCGGGGTTCAGCGCTCCTAGCTCGATGAACGACCTGGACGCGTTCGGTGACAACGCGTTCCTGGCTACGGTGGCGCTGTCCTCCTCCGACGAGGTATTCCACGTAAGCGTGGCGCTCGCCGGCGGCGTGCAGCAGTGGTTCGGCACCGCGAACGTCACGCCCACCGTGGAAGATACGGCGCTCGCGCCGGAGCCCGGATCACTCGCGCTGGCGCTCCCGGGGCTGCTGCCGCTGGCAGGGCTTTTGATCCGGCAGCGTAGACGGTTGGAGCAGGCGTAGGGGAGTGATGGAGTAGTGGAGTGCTGGAGTAGTGGGGATCGCGGCCGTACGGCCGCACCGGTCGCTCATTACTCCAATACTCCACCACGCCATTACTCCTCAACGCTCTCATAGGAGTAGCACTAGATGGTGGATGCTGGGGGTAGTCGACGGCCGGACTCGCTGCGGGTGGTGCACCTGGTGAGCAGCTTGCAGGTGGGCGGGATGGAGCACTTCGTGCTCCGGATCGCCGCCGAGCAGCGGAAGCAGGGGCATGACGCATGGGTGCTGGCGCTCAATGGGGGACCGCTGCTGGAGACGGCGCGGGCCGGCGGGCTTCCGGTGCGCGTGCTCTCCGGGGGCAAGGTGGCCCGGGTAGCCCAGACGGCGGCGCTCCTCGCCACCGGCCGGCCGCACGTGATCCACCCCCACAATCCCAGCTCCCTCCACTACGCGCTGGTCGGAAAGCGCGTCTCCGGCGCTCGGCTGGCACTCACTTATCACGGCCGCGGCCTGCGGGAAGCTCGCACCCCCGGCGCTGGGGAGTGGCTCCAGACGGACGCGGTGATCTCCGTCTCCGAGGGTGCGGTGGAGCAGTTGCCCTCCGAGGTTCCCTCCAGCCGCGTGCACGTGATCCGGAACGGTGTGGTGCCTGCCGCGGCAACGCGGAGCCGGGAGGAAGTCCGCCAGGAACTAGGCCTGGATGACCGGACCGTGGGCATCATCGTGGCACGGGTCGACGGTCAGAAGGGCCACGGAATGCTGCTCCAGGCACTGCCGCAGGTCCGGCGGGCAGGCCACCGGCTCACGCTCCTGGTGGCGGGTGACGGAGCCGAGCGAGCCGCACTCGAATCACTCGCCGGTGACCTTGGGCTCGGCCCGGATGAGGTTCGCTTCCTCGGTTTCCGCTCGGACGTGCCCGATCTGCTCGCGGCCTCAGACTTCTTCCTCCTTCCTTCGCGCTCGGAGGGGCTGCCGCTCTCGCTGCTGGAAGCGATGACGCATGGGCTGCCCGCGGTCGCCACCTCAGTCGGCGGCATTCCGGAGGTGATCCGCTCCGGCGAGCACGGGTTCCTGGTGCCGGTAGACGATGCCCCCGCCCTGGCCGACGCCATCGCGCGGCTGTGTGCGGATCCGACGCTGCTCCGCCGGTTGGGAGACCAGGCCCGCACCCGTGCTCGCGACGACTTCTCCTTTGAGCGGATGACCCGGGAATACCTAGACCTTTACGCGCAGCTTGTCTCGGCGCGGGCATCCTGAATTGCACTGTGGGCGCCGTCCAGGCGCCTGCGGCGAAGTCGGCGCAATTGCCCACGCGGTCATGTTGAGACGGTGCCAGCCCCAGGGCGGCGCACGTGTCGACTGCGAAACATCTCCTACCGGGCTCCGAACGACACTCCTGTGCGTCGACACGCGCTCGTCCCCGGGGTATGCGGAGGGAGCACGCACCGGTCCGAGATCTCCCCGCTGGTCAGGACGACCTGGTACGAGGGCGATAGCGTACGCGCGGCGGAGCACGAGATCGCCCCATGCTCAATCACCTCCACCGCCAAGCGGTAATCAGGTGAGCACGGAGACGATCGCGTTACGCTTCGTTTGCCACCTTGCAATGGAACGCCACCACGCTATAGCCAGCGTACGACCAGAATCATAAGGCGAGTA
>JAJFMS010000902.1 GCA_020696885.1 Armatimonadota bacterium
GATCGCCCGCGCGGGGAAACCGGGCACGCCGGAGAGGCGGACCAGGTCCAGCATCGCCCGCATCGATTTCCGGGCCGCGTCCCGCACGGCCGGGTCCCTGGTGGCGGCCCACCGGAACGACTGCGCCCCCACGTAAACGGCGGTCCAGAGCCCGTCGTTGTCGCTGGCTTCGAACACCACGCCGCCGGTCACGTCGCCCGGCTTCTTCAGCCGGGAGCCGGTGACGAACCCGTACCGGTTGTGGCGCTGGTCCGTGATGGCCTGGTAGTGCGCGGCCTTCGCTTCCAGGCTGATCCTGCGATCGAAGATCCGCGCGACGCCGCCATCCGTAGCCACCCACGCCGAGCCATCCTTCGCCGTAGCGATCGCGTTGATCCGGTTGTGAGGCAGCCAGCGCGGACCCCAGTAATACTGCCAGGCGCCGTCTACATAGCGGCACACGCCCTCCGGCGTGCCGGCCCAGAGGCTGGCGTCCGGCCCGAGCGCCAGGCAGGTGATCTGCTCGTACGGGAGGCCGCTCTCCCGGTCGAGGCCGGACCAGAACTTGTCGCCGTCCGTGGCGTAGATTCCGGCGCTGCTCCCCAGCCAGACGATGCCGTTCTTGTCCACGACCACCGAGGTGAACCGGGCGTCCACATTCACCGGCTGCTGGCGGGTGAGGTAGCTCTTCGGCGGGGTGAACGGCACCAGGGCGCCGTCTCGCTTCTCCTCGTACTTCACCCCCTCTTCCGTCACCACCCAGGCGCGGCCATCCGGTCCCCGGGAGATGCTCAGCACCGGCCGGGCGCCGGCGATGCGGGGCTTACCTCCCAGGGCCTGCTCAGTGGGGCTCCACTTACCATCACGGAAAGCTGCCGCCGCGGTCTCACCTTCCGCGCGAACCTGCTCGCCATCCAAGGTGATCTTCAGGATGCGGCCAGCGGGAAGCCCGTCGCGGGTGGTATAACGGTCCGCCATCCGCTGGGGATAGGGCTGCACGAGGAGCGTGGACCCGCCCGCCGCATGCGCGGTCGGCAGTCCGAGGGTCAACAGGAGAAGGGGAAGCAGGGGGCGCATGGTTGGTTCCGGAAGATGGCACAGTCTTCCGTTCGCGCGGCGCCGCGAATCACCTGCTGTCTGTTGGGGACACGATGGCGGATAGCCAGGATCACGATGACGCAATCGCCCGATTGCCACGGACTCCCGGAGCCATCCGGGCACGGCTTCCCGCTTGTAGTCGCCGTCTCCGATAGGTGCTGCCCGAACGGCCCTGAAATCCGCTGCGGAATCAGGAAGCGCTTCCGGCTGATTGCCAGGAGTCCCACTGTGAGGCGGGGGAATGATCGGCCCTATGTTCGCCCTATTAAGACCGGCCTGACAGCCCGACTCCTGGCAATCTGGCGGTGGGTGGGCAAAAGGGCGAGAACAGCTTCCGTCCATCGGGTGATCGCCCGGTCATCGCGAGCTTCGGGCAACCGGATGCAGCCAGCGGTCCAGACCGAGATAGTCGATTACCCGTTGCTCGCTCACCGGCAGATGAAATGAGCATCTCCTAGAAAGAAGTCCCCCGGTGCACGGAATTCACCGTTGGTGCGGATGCAGAACTGGTGAGCGTCGCGCACCTCCACCCGGATCTTCTCCGGCACGCTCCCCTTCGCCTGGACGCCGGTCACGCCCAGCGGCGACTTGGCGCCAAACCGGTTGATCCCTTCGAAGGAAGCCACTCCTGTTCGGTCGCCCTGGTAAGTATCGGAGACCCCCCAGGTCGCCTCAAACCAGACCGCGCCCTGCGGCACGTAGTAGGCCGCCACCTCGCGTCCGCCTAGAATCGGCACGGTTACAGCACGCGGATAGGAGCGGCCCCCCATCCTACATGGCTCGTCGATCTGCGGCTTCTTGTTCGGAACGTACCGCAGCAGCGTGAGGTTGGTCAGATAGACGGGAGTGCCGCGGACCGCCTCCAGCTCTCGCGGCGGAACCCGGCCCCCGACTGGGGCGATCCATAGCTTGTCATCGCCTTCCCAGTCCGGCTGCGGTCGGTGATCCGGCGTGTGGAGTCGGAGGTACGCCTGCAGATCCTTCACCTGCCGGTGTCCCGCCTTCAGGCCCTCCAGCAAGATCCCGGTGTAATACGAATGGTTCCCGGCATCCGCGGGGACGGCGACCTCTCCTCGCCGGCTGGCAAACATCACCGCTTTGCGGATGTCCGTCCGGTTGGGCCTGCCGCGCAAAGCGGCTCCGGCCCCTTTGGCGAATGAAGCATCGAGCGGTTGGAAGATGCCGCGATTGCCCTTCACCGGAGCGCGGCAGGCATCCACGATGAGGATCCTCTCTCGGGCCTTGCAGGGACGCATGATCGTCTCCAGGCTGGCCCCGGGTCCGTCAATCGGAAGCCCGTTGACAGGCGAGACAGAGAGATTGCTGTCCGAGAAGAAGAGGTACTGCCGCTCTCCGATCGTGCCCCCATGTCCGGAGAAGTAGAGAAGCAACCGGTCGTCTTCCCGGCAGCTCTCCACCGCCTTCTCCAGGGCTGCGACGCCCTCCTTCAGCGTCAAGCCCCCCAGGCTCGAGTCAACGGCCACCGCGTTGTACTCGTACCCCAGCCCTCCCAGAAGGTGCCCGAGGAGCTTCACGTCATCCGCGCAGTACGGGAGGGTGCCGAGTTGGGGGTAGCGCTCCACCCCCATCAGCACCGCCCGAAGCTGCTTCTCGGGCGCTGCCGCCACCTGGCGTGCGAACGGGAGCGCCAACAGCCCGGTCGCGAAAGCTCGTCGATTCATGGTATCCAGCCCCTTCGGATCGGCGTGGTGAGCAGAAGCCATGCGCAGCCTACGAGCCAGGCTGCCGCTGTGGTAGCCGACCGGCCACGCAGGTCAGCTACCACCAGCGGCGCCGCTTACCGGCAGATGAAGCGGGGATCGCCCAGGAAGAAATCCCCGGGTGCATCAAACGCGCCCTGCGTGCGGATGCAGAACTGGTGGGCATCACGCACCTCAAACCGCACCCTCTCCGGGGTGCTTCCCTGCCGCTGAGCACCGGTGATGCCAAGAGCTCGGTTCGCAC
>JAJFMS010000903.1 GCA_020696885.1 Armatimonadota bacterium
TCGGAGTCCCGCGAGAAGGCGTTTACCACGCTCACCTCAAAGGAGACCCGCGCGGCCTTCGACCTGACCCAGGAGCCCCAGGCGGTGCGCGAGCGGTACGGGATGCACATGTTCGGTCAGAGCCTCCTGCTGGCCCGGCGGCTCGCCGAGGCGGGCGTGGGCCTCATCCAGGCGAATATGGGCACCATGAACAACTGGGACACCCACGGCAACAACTGGGACCAACTCAAGAACCGGCTCCTGCCGCCGTTCGACCGCGGCCTCAGCGCGCTGCTGGAAGACCTGTCCCAGCGCGGGATGCTGGAAGAAACGCTGGTCATCGCGGTCGGCGAGTTCGGCCGCACGCCCAAGATCAACGCCACGGCCGGACGCGACCACTGGGGCGGCGTGTTCAGCGCCGTCTGGGCCGGCGGCGGCGTGCAGGGCGGCCGGGTGATCGGGAAGAGCGACCGCGAAGCCGCCTACCCGGACAGCGAAGCCTACCTGCCCTCCGACGTGGCCGCTACCGTGTTCACCGCACTGGGCATCCCGCTCACCGGCGAGTTCCGCGACATGCAGGACCGCCCGTTCCCGGTAGCCACCGGGAAAGTCATCGCCCCGCTGTTCTAAGCCGGCGCGACGAGACCCCTCCCCCGGCCCCTCCCCATCTGCGATGGAGAGGGTGGCCGAAAGGCGGGGAGAGGTTTTCCTTACTTCCCGCGCTGGTCCGCCACCGGCACCGCGAAGCCTTCGATGCGGTTGCCGTCCAGCTCCAGCCGCTCCACCGGCGCCGCCACCCGCACCCCCACGCGCTGCATTGGAGCGCGCATCTCGTGCAGGGTGTTACCTACCAGCCGGACGTCTTTCGTCTTCCCCTGGATATCGATCGCCACGCCTTCCGGGCCGCCGCTGTTGAGGATGGTGTTCTTCTCCAGGATGTTCCGGTTCGCCCAGAAGTCCCGGCCGCGGTTTTCGTCGCGGAAGATCACGCCCACTTTGCCGCTGTTGCGGATCTCGTTGCCGCGCATCACGTTGTCCGTGTCGCAGTGCCCGATGGAGATCCCGTAGTTGCGGCTGTCGTCGATCCGGTTGCCTTCCGCCAGGCCGAACTTCACGCCCCAGCACCAGAACAGGCCGATGCCGTTGCCGGCCATCCGGTTGTTCCGCATCAGCGGGCGCTGCGAGCCGGAGCCGGCGTGGACACCCAGGTCCGTGTTGTCCTGGCAGAAGCAGTCCTCCACCACCACGTCGTGGCACACCTGGAAGCTGATCCCGTCGCCGTTGTAACTCCGCGCGTGGACCTTGCGGAAGGTGTAGCGGCTGCAGTCCTGGATGAAGATCCCGCCGCCGTAGTTCCCGTTGAAGTTCTCGCAGTTGGCGCGGTTGCCGTCCAGCGTGAGGTTCTCGATCAGCACGTCTCGCGTCCGCTCGCTGGTCAGCAACGGGAAGAGGCTGGAGCAGGTGGGTTTCCCGGTGAGCCAGACGTTCTCCCGCAGACCGTTATCCAGCTTGAAGCGGTTTCCAGACCGGGCCACGAGGGTCCGCTTGATCACCGTCTGACCGCCGTTGTCCGCGTTCTTCACCTGGATCGCGATGCCGTCGCCCACCTTCAGGGCTCCGGGCTTCTCCACGGTGATCTCCTGGTCGAACCAGTTGGAGTCGTCCGAGATCACCAGTCGCTCCGAGGGGATGCGGGTGATCACCGTCTCGGGACCGCTGCCGAGCAGGCGCAGCCGGGAGGGCAGGTAGACGGCATTCCGCAGCGTGAACGTGCCGGGAAGCAGCTTCACCGTGCCGCCACCCATGCGGGCCACGTAGTCCACGGCTGCCTGGAGCACACGGTCGTCCTTCCCGACGAGGTCCCCCTCCTTGGTGCCGACCGTGAGGCTGAACCGCTCGTCCCAGTTCGGCTCGAACCGGTCGTCGCCGTCCGTGGCGCGGGGATCGGTGACCTTCGGCAGCTCCGCCGCGGCCGCTCCGGACCCCAGCGCGGCGGCGGTAACCAACCCGACCTCCATCAGAAACCCTCTCCGATCGATGCCGCGACCTGACATAGGGACCTCCTCAAAGGCTGTTCCACGTGCTTCTGCTAATCCTGTTCCCGGTATAGCGGCGGCATTTCCTGCGTGGTTCAGAGTATACAAACAGGCATACGTGCGACGATTCGTGATCACACCGGAGCACGGTCGACCAGCAGGCTGTCACGCCCAGCGTGATACAGTTTCAACTAGCCCCACCCTTGAACCGACGCCGAGATTTCCATGCCCAGCCTGACTCATACCGCCGCCAGCCGTGTCCGCCCCGTTTTCGGGCAGCTCCAGGAGAGCGATCCCACGGGCGCCTCGTGGCTCGGCCCGCTCGTGCGCCTGGGCAGCCGGGTAGCGGAGCTGCCGGAGCTTGAGGAGTTGGGGGATCTCGGTGAGCTGGTGCAGCCGCCGGCGTTCGACTTCGCCGTGCCGCCGCCGCTGGACTACCTGGAGTATCTGATCAAGACTCCCCACAAGCTGAAGTGGCCCCGGGACGCCGACGGAGAGCTGCGCAAGTACCGGCCGTCGGTGAACCAGCGCCGGAAGTGGATCCTCGCCGGGAATGTCCCCGCCCAGCAGGAGGCGATCCGGGACATCCGGGAGCTCCAGGCCAAGGGGTACGACGCCAACGTGAAGGACTGGTGGGTCCTCGAAGGCGCTACCTCGGTCGACTGCGCGCTGCTGACGGACCGGTTCACGCTCTTCGTCGAGGGGAAGCGGGACGAAAAGAGCCTGAAGGTGCACACCAACTGGTACGAGCGCCGGATCCAGCTCTACCGGAACCTGGACGCCCTCCGCGCCATGCCGAACCGGACGGAGCACTATGGCCTGCTCGCCATCGTAGAGGAAGGCACCCCCATCCACCGCGAGGCGATCGCGATGCACCGGGACCTGCAGTTCGCCCGCAGCTCCTGGCCGCACCTGGACGATGCCGGGATCACAGAGCTCTGGAGCCACTTCCTCGGCTTCACCACCTGGCAGCGGCTCGCCGCGGAGTTCCCCGCGGTACAGCTACCGGAGTGAGCGTAGGTGTAGAGCACGCCTAGCGAGTACTCTAGCACCTTGCGGTCCCAGTCCCGCGTGGGGCGCTGGAGGTCGAATGCGGCGCCGGTGGAGTGGTATTCGGGATCTTTCGGCACGCCAGGCGGCAGCGGCCGATCCGGATACCGCGTGTCCCAGAGTTGGCGGTAGGCGTTGGACTGTACCAGCGACACCGCCACGAGCGGCTCGCCCCCGCCGGAGCTGCGGTAGATCTGCGAAAGGCGCACCAGCGCCCCCATCGCCTCGGGGCGCAGACCTTTGTGCAGCGCGGCGTTATCCGGCGCCAGCGTCGCCAGGTTAGCCGTGCGGATGCCCAGCCCAGCGGCGCTGGCGGGTAGGGTCACCAGGGCGCCGCTGCGATACCCCTCGCGGAGGGCGGCGTTGTCCGCGAACTGGAGCTTCTCCACCTCCGGGTAGTACACGGCGTCCGCGTTCAGTCCCGGCTTCAGCGCCTGCCACTGCCGCTCGAAGTCCTGCGGATCCTTCCGGTAGAGGTTCAGGGCCCGCTCGGCCATCAGCACCTTCCACCAGTAATACCGGTGGTCATCGCTGCGCCCGAACAGGTAGGAGAACGCTTCCGGGGTCCCGGTAGGGGAGACGCGCTGGTAAAGCTCGGTATAGG
The DNA here is from genome assembly GCA_020696885.1 of Armatimonadota bacterium. The sequence goes on from JAJFMS010000903.1 coordinate 3,670, forward strand.
GGAGCCAGCGCCCCACACCCAGGCTGCCGTGCAGAGTGCCGCGGCTGGCCAGCAACGAGCGGGAGCTGCCGCCCGAGAAAAGCCGCATCGTCCGCGAAGCGCCGGCCTCACCGCCGTGGTACGCCTGCAGCGCCCAGTCTACCCCGCCATAGCGGCGGGTGAGCCGGACCAGGTACCGCGTCTGCGCCAGGATAGCCCGGGCCGGATCGTACCGGTGGTCCACCGACTGCCGCTTCGCCACGAGGACGGAGCGCTGACCTTTGCGATACGCGAGCCACTGATCCCGCGACCAACTCCCCGCGGGCGCGGAGGCCGCTACCGCGGGCACCACGGACGCGTCCGCCGTGCCGGTGGAGGGAAGGGTCGGCACCACGCCCGCCAGCGCTGTCGGAACCTCTTTACTCCAGTCCACGGGCTGGGCTTCCAGCCACGCGATCTGCCGCTCCAGGTCGTTGATCTTCCGCGTGAGGCCGTTGCTGGCCGCGAGGTCTACCCGCAGCCCAGCGAGACGGCCGGTGCCGGCGAGGAACTGGGCCACGCCGATCGCCTCCGCGGAGGAGCGGGCGTTCGGGTCGCCGCCGGACTCCAGCAGCAGGTCCGCCTCTTGCTTGCCCTTGAAATAGGTCTTGTACTGGTCCAGCGACATCCCGGCTGCGGTGGCGAGCGCTCGCAGATCGCCTTGAAGCGAGGGATGGTCCATCGCCCGGTCCACGTGCGGGCGGATGGTAGTCGCCACGCGGCTCACCTGCTCCAGCGAGCGCAGCCGGCCCATGATCCGCTTGCGCTGCGCGACGATGACGCTCTCTGCTATGGGGGACTGAAGGGCGGCATCCGGCGCTCCGGCTTCCGCGGCGAACGCGGCGTCCCCGGGAAGGGAGACTTCCGCTATGCTTCCGAGCGGTTTGGGAGCGGGCTGACCAAGGCGGCGGCCCAGCCCGAAAGCGGTCACGCCCACGAGTATCCCAAACGTTCCAAGGGTCCAGGGGCTCCGAAGCGGCTGCGGTACTGCCATCTACATCCTCGCTGCGCGGATCGAAGGGGAGATGTTGCGGTGGAACTGAGTATCGGTGATTCAGGGGAGGGTGTCAACGAAGAAGGACCGGCCTCCACGGCCAGCGCGGGGCTGCCCGAACGGCGGGCAGAGCTGCCGCTTCAACGGAAATGAAGTGACGGTAGAGGAAGCGCCTGGTGACCGGACGAACCCTATAAATGCGGCTGTTATTGCATTTATTCCGAGATAACGCCCTGACGTCCATGA
>JAJFMS010000904.1 GCA_020696885.1 Armatimonadota bacterium
GGGCCGTATGCAATTTGGTTAGTGACGATGACAGCTATCACCATTTTGGCCCTCCAGAGATGCCGGTTGGGTGCCATCCGCAGCCCGAACCGACCAGCGCGTCCTACGCTCCCCTTCTCGATCGAGGAGCAGTGGTTGCTAAACGGAGCCGGAACTATTTTTTCCGGCTCCGTTTTGGCGTCTACCAGGATACTATCCGATGTAGCCCTTTTCTTCCAGGTAGGCAATGATCACGGCGAGGGACTCCTCGACGGACTGCCCTTCCGTGTTCACCACCACCTCGGGGCTCAGCGGCTCCTCGTAGGGCGCGGAGATCCCGGTGAACTCCGGGATCTTGCCGGCGCGGGCTTTGGCGTAGAGGCCCTTGGTGTCTCGCTGCTCGCACGCGTCCACGGAAGCCTGGACGTACACTTCCACGAAGTCGCCTTCGCCCTGGATGCTGCGCGCCCGGTCCCGGTCGCTGCGGTAAGGGGAGATGAAGGCGGTAGTGTTCACGATGCCGGCGTCGGTGAACAACTTGGCTACCTCGCCGATCCGGCGGATGTTCTCGGTCCGGGCTTCAGGCGAGAATCCGAGGTCGCTGTTCAGCCCGTGGCGGATGTTGTCCCCGTCCAGCACGTAGGAGCGGATGCCCCGCTGCGACAGCGCGTTATCCAGGGCGTTCGCCAGGGTGGACTTGCCGGAGCCGGACAGGCCGGTCATCCAGACGGTGCAGCCGCGGTGGCCGAACTTACTCTCTCGCTCTGCGCGCGTAACGGAATGCGCGTGCCACACGATGTTGGTGGCCTTAGGCTCGGACATAGAACGTGTTCCCTTCGTCAAAACGTCTCGACGGCGCCCCGCGGGTGCCGTCCCGACGCTAAGTGTATCCCAGGTGTCTAGACACGTGGCGCACCGACGGCGTACGACCGCGAAATGTTGCGCTCTCGAACGAATGGAGAGGTCGGGGCATCCGCCGTGATCGCCCTGGAAGCGTGGCCCGTGCCGGCGCCAGCAGAGCCGTACCCACCGATTGGGTCCGCGGGAAGGTAAGGCTCTGCTGGCGCTGGGTGGAACACCTGGAGAGGGCGACCACGGCGGCCACGGCGGATGCCCCTACCAGGTAATCGCGCGTCAGGCGATCTCCACATCGCCACCCACAGATCTCTACCGCTCTCCGGTTACGAGTGGCGAAGATACGCGTTGCCGGGCAGCCGGCGCGCGATGCCCTTGATCTCCAGCATCATGAGGGTGCTGCTCACCTGACCGGCCGGTAGTCCGGCCTCGATGATCAGGTCGTCGATCGGCTTGGGGTCGGGGCCGAGCAGGGCCAGGATGGACGCTTCCAGAGGATTGAGCTCCGGACGCGGCGCTTCTTCGATCTCCAGGTCCAGGGTCCGCTGCACGTCCCCCGGGCGCAGCTCGGCCAGGATGTCTTCCACGGACTCCACCAGCTTGGCGCCGTCTTTGATGAGCGCGTGCGCTCCCCGGTTCCGGAAGTTCTCCACGTTGCCGGGGACGGCAAAGACCTCCCGGTTCTGCTCCAGGGCACATTCCACGGTGATCAGCGCCCCGCTCTTCGCCGGCGCTTCGATGACCACGACCCCGAGCGAGAGACCGCTCACGATCCGGTTGCGGCTCGGGAAATGCCAGGCGTCGGGCGGGGCGTTCATCGGGTATTCGGAGAGCACGGCGCCCTGGGCCACGATGGAGTCGGCCAACGGCCGGTTCTCGTAGGGATAGCAGACGTCCACGCCGCAGCCCAGGCATGCCAGTGTCCGGCCGCCCGCCCGGACGGCCCCCTGGTGCGCCGAGGTGTCGAGCCCCTTGGCGAGTCCGCTGACCACGGTAATTCCGGCCTCGACCAACTCGCGAGCAAACCGCTCCGCGAGGCGCTTGCCGTAGTCCGTAGCCTGGCGGCTGCCCACGATGGCGATGGAGCGCGCATCAGCGGGCAGCAGGCTGCCCCGGCAGTAAAGCGCCACCGGTGGGTCGGGGATCTCCGCGAGCAGCGCGGGGTATTCCGGGTCGGTGCGGGGGATGAGCCGCACGCCCAGCCGCTTCATCAGCGTGAGGTCCCGCTCGTTCGCCGCATAGACCGGATCGAGGAGCTTCTCCGCCACGGCGGTGGAGCAGCGGGCAGCGAGGGTGACCTCCCGCACCGACGCCCCGAACAACGCGTCCGGCGATCCGAAGTAGTCCAGGAGGGTGTTCAGGCGCCGGGCCGAAGCTCCGGTCTTGGTGAGGCGAATCCAGGGCAGCAAGTCTTCCATCAGCGGCTACGGTCCGGGCACGGGGGCGGTCGATCGTTCCCGGAGCGGGCGTTCACCGGCCGGGCTCGCACTCCCTCCCAGACGAACGAAAGCGGCCCTCTGCGTAGAGGGCCGCTTCCAGTTTACTAGCGGGGTTAACGCCTTGCCGGTTAGTTCAGTCCGCCGCGACCACGGCCGCCGCGCTGCATCCCACCGGCGCCACCGCGCTGCATCCCGCCGCCGCCGTAACCACCCTGGTTGCGACCGCCAAAGCCATAGCCCTGGTTTCCGCCGCGACCCGAATACTGGTAGGCGCCGGTTCGGCCCTGGAAGGTGCCACCCGGTCGGCCGGCTCCGCCCGGTCCCGCAGCGCCCGGGTAGCCGCCGCCGCTGCCGGGGTAACCGCCGCCGCCGTCACCCATGTCGCCGCCGGGGTAACCGCCCGGTCCGCCGGCGCCGGCCTTGGTCTTGGGCTTCACAGCCACCGCGTTGCGAGGTAGGGAGTTATCGACTACAAACGTCCACTCCAGCGAGCTGAAGTTGCCCTTCCAGTCAGCGGCCTGGATCTGGATCTTCTGGCGGCCGTTCAGCAGCGGCTGCTCCGGCTGATCCTTCTCGCCCTTCGGGGTGGCATACCGCACGAGGCGGCGCACCGGGTCGTAGGTCCAACCCTTTCGCTCTTCCGAGGAGCGCTCGTAGTACGGCTTCTCATCGGGGTCGATCGGCTTGCCGTTGAGCAGCACCTCGATCGTATCCGGGTTGATGCCGGACCCTTCATCCCAGAGGTAGGCGGCCAGCGCGATC
>JAJFMS010000905.1 GCA_020696885.1 Armatimonadota bacterium
GACCGCCTCTCCGGTATGCTGTCTCCGCTTGCTATCCGTGGAGGCTGCCGGTAAGGCGCCGTCACGGGCCGCCACCCTGAACCCTGCGAGGACCGATGCCGCCAGCCACTCCCGCGCCGCTCTTCCGCCCCGGCGCCGCCCGGTGCCGCAACCTGCTCGCCGCGCTGGTGTTTCTGGCCGGACCGGTCCTGGTGGCCGCCGGCGAGGCGCCGGTAGACCGGTCCACCGCCTACCAGCAGAATGCGGCGCATTCCGGCGCCGTCACGCTTCCGGGCCTGCAGATTCCGTACGCCCGGCTCTGGACGGTGGACCTCGGCGGCATCGTCTCCTCCCCCCTGGTGGCGGGCGGGAAAGCGATCGTAACCGTGGCGGGCACCTACGGCCGGGTGAGCGCCGCCTACGAGAGTGGGCGCGTCTTCGCCGTGAACACGGACGGGCTGCTGCGCGCGTTTGACGCGGGGAGCGGCACGCCGCTCTGGTCGCGCCAGCTCTCGCCGTCCTACTCATTCAGCTCCGCGCCCACAGTGCACGGGGGCGTGGTCTACACCCTCGGGGCCGGGGACGGTGGGTTCCTGTACGCCGTGCGTGCCTCGGACGGCGAGCCGCTCTGGAGCGCGGAGGCCGGCAGCGGCGGCCAGTGCACGCCGGCCGTAACCGACGAGGGCGTTTACGTGAGCTCCGCCGGGCCGGAGGTGTTCAAGCTCCACCCGCAAACCGGCCAGCGGATCTGGCGGTACTACACCGGCCGTTCCGGCGGCGGGGGCCGCACGCCGGTGTATGCGGGGGGCCGCCTCTACGTCCGCGACCACGGCACCAGCCCGCTGATCCTGGACGCGTCCACCGGCGCCCTCCTCCGCGGTAAGCTGCCGGACGGACCGGCTCCCGCCGTGGAAGGGGGCCGTTACTACTTCCGCAGCATGGATGGAGACGGCGCGGGCCGGTTGACCGCCTACGACGTGGACACGCACCAGGTGGTCTGGTCCCGCAGCCTGGACGTGGTCTATACCTCCGCGCCGATCGTGGTGAACGGCGACGTCTTCCTGGGGGTGGGGGACGAGATCCGCGCCTACGACGGCGAGACCGGCGCCCTGCTCTGGGACGACGAGCTGCCGGCGGCGGTGTGGCCGCCGGACGAGGACAACGTGATGCACGCGCTCACCGGGCTGGGCGCCGGCGAGGAGACGGTGCTGGTGCCGGCCGGAAGGTACCTCGCCGCCTACGGCACCGGCACCCTAATTACCCACGCGCAGCTCTCCGGCGACGAAGGGGAGAACGACTGGTTTCTCGGCCCGGTGCAGGTGACGCTGGTGCCCCGCCGCGGCAACAGCCCGGCCGCGGCGACCACCTACTACCAGCTCGACGGCGGCCGTGTCATACTCTACGCGGGTCCTTTCACCGTCACCGGAGAAGCGATCCACCGGCTTACCTTTTGGAGCGTGGATGCGGCGGGGCAGAAGGAGCCGAAGCAGACCATCCCGGTGAAGATCGATCCCACCGCTCCCTCGCCGCGCCTCCGCACCATCCCGGCGCGGCTCAACGGCAGCCGGCGCGAGGTGCGCCACGTGTGCCTGCACCTGCGGGGCAAGTCGGTGGCCGCGGGGATCGACCCGGACAGCCTGGAATACGAGGTGGAGGACGAGTACGGCCAGTACCAGCTCACCGGCACCCTGCACCCACGCAAGGACGGCGCCTACATCGCGGACGTCTACCTGGCGAGCTGGCATGAGCGCTCCGACCGCGACGGCCGGCAATACACCATCACCGTTACCGGGACCGACCTGGCGGGCAACGAGTTCACCGCGGAAGCGACGGTGAACGGGCGATAGGCATTATTCGGACCGCTCAGGGGCGCCGCCCGCTTGCGGATTGCGGAACGCTCCTGTTCCAAGGGCTTCGGCCGCCCCGCGCCGAACAACGCCCCGTATGATCACTGGAGAACTGAAGAGTCAGATCGACCGCATCTGGGATGCCTTCTGGTCCGGAGGCATCGCGAACCCGCTGGAGGTGATGGAGCAGCTCACCTACCTCCTGTTCATCAAGCGCCTGGACGAGCTGCACACCGTCCAGGAGCGCCGCGCCAACCGCCTGGGGCGGCCCATGGAGCGCCCCGTGTTCCCGGAGGGCGCCACGGAGCGCGGCGTGCCCTACGCGGACCTCCGCTGGAGCCGCTTCAAAAACTTCGACGCCCGCACCATGTACGAGGTGGTCTCCGAGGCGGTGTTCCCGTTCATCCGCAACCTCCGCGGCGACCGCGAAGACTCCACCTACGCCCGCCACATGCGGGACGCCCGCTTTACCATCCCCACGCCGCAGCTCCTGGCGCGGGTGGTGGACCTGCTGGACCATGTCCCGATGGAGGACCGGGATACCAAGGGCGACGTGTACGAGTACATGCTCGGGAAGATCGCCACCTCCGGCCAGAACGGGCAGTTCCGCACCCCCCGCCATATCATCCGGCTGATGGTGGAGCTGGTGGCGCCCGGCCCGCGAGACGTGATCTGCGACCCCGCCTGCGGCACCGCCGGCTACCTGGTGGCCGCCGCCGAATACATCCGGGAGCACCATCCGGACGTGTTCACGGACGCCGCCCAGCGGGAGCACTTCAACGAGGGGATGTTCCACGGGTTCGACTTCGACAATACGATGCTCCGGATCGGCAGCATGAACATGCTGCTGCACGGCACCGAGAACCCGGACATCCGGTACAAGGACTCTCTCTCCGAGGAGCACGCCGGGGACGACGAGCAGTACACCCTCATCCTGGCCAATCCGCCGTTCGCCGGCTCGCTGGACCACGAGAGCTGCGCGAAGGACCTGCAGAAGATCGTCAAGACCAAGAAGACGGAGCTGCTCTTCCTGGCGCTGTTCCTCCGACTGCTGAAGCCGGGCGGCCGCGCCGCGGTCATCGTGCCGGACGGCGTCCTCTTCGGCTCCTCCAAAGCGCACAAGTCCCTGCGGCAGAAGCTGGTGGAAGAGCACAAGCTGGACGGCATCGTCTCCATGCCCTCCGGTGTCTTCAAGCCGTACGCCGGGGTCTCCACCGCCCTCCTGCTGTTCACCAAAACCGGCGCGGGCGGCACGGACCAGGTGTGGTTCTACGACATGCAGGCGGACGGCTTCTCCCTGGACGACAAGCGGACGGAGCTGGACCACGAAAAGCACGAGCAGGACAACCTGCCGGACCTCGCCCGCCGCTGGCGTACCCGCCTGGCGGACGGCTACCGCGC
>JAJFMS010000906.1 GCA_020696885.1 Armatimonadota bacterium
GGTGGGACTTGTAGGCCACGCCGGACGCCGCGGAACTATCGTTGATGCACGCGGGCGTGTCGGTCATCTCCGCGATGAGGATGGTGTCTGCCGGAGCGTCCACCACCGATTCGGCCACCACGTTCGCTGGGTCCGCGGTGCGGCGCTTGCGGGGCATCACCGCCGCGTTGGCCGTGTAAGACAGGCGCGGCGCCTGGAGGTCCTGGACCGCGTTCTGCGTCGTCTGCCCCGCAGGGACGCCGAAGCCCAGGTTGTTGCCCACGAAGTTGGTCGGCGCCAGCCCCTTGATCTTGTCGCTGGGGCAGGTGAACATCCCCCAGTTCTTCGCGTAGGGCTGGATCAGCCCGGACCACTGCGAGTACCCGTTCCCGGAGTTGTTGTCGTTGTTGTAGTAGTACGCCATCGGGAACGTATCGTCGTAGTCCGTCTTATACATGCTGATGGCGGTGCCCATCTGCTTGGCGTTGCTGACGCATGTGGTCTTCCGCGCGGCCTCTCGGGCTTGGGCGAAGACGGGGAACAGGATCGCCGCTAGGATCGCAATGATTGCGATCACGACGAGTAGCTCGATCAGCGTAAACCCTCTCCGGGCGCTCCGTGTAACCATTCGAAGAATCTCCCTTTCAGAGCGTCGGCGCCCCTGCGCCGGTGTGCCGGGTCCCTGCCTGGCTCGTCTCTACGCTAACCCGGCAGTCTGAACGGAGCCGAAACGGAGTCTTAACGCGGGGCTAAGGGAGGCTTAACCGGCTGGAGAGCCCACCCTGGCTCGTGGGGATAGTTGGATAGCTACGCGTGTCCCGTCGTGGGTCCGCCCGACATGGGAATCGAGGCGGGGGAATGTCCCTACGGGATCTCGTCCCGGTTGCCCGGCTTGGGGCCCGGTGAGGCCGGTCGACGGCCTCACCTACCACGGCAACGACAGCGGAGTGCCTCCACCGGGTCCACGGGGTCCCGGGGTTTCCCCCTCACGGCACTCCGCCACTGACCGGAGCCGGCAGGCTGTGTTAAGATTCGGCGACTGAGCCAGTGCGTTAGCCGCGGAGATCATCGCCTTGCAACCCCCTCGCGTTCCGGAGCACGTCCGGAGCCTTCGTCCCTACGTCCCCGGAAAGCCGATCGAGGAGGTCGAGCGGGAATTCGGTCTGACGGACGTGGTCAAGCTGGCCAGCAACGAGAACCCGCTGGGTCCCTCGCACCGGGTGCCGGCGGCGTTGGAAGCCGCGGCGCGGAGCCTGGCGCTCTACCCGGACGGCTCCTGCTACGCGCTATCGGCCGCACTGGCGAAGCACTGGGACGTGACGCCGGAAAACCTGATCATCGGGAACGGCTCCGATGAGATCATCCAGTTCCTGGGGCTCACCTACGTCGAGGCCGGAGACGAAGTGCTCACCGGGGACCCTAGCTTCGTGCGGTACGAGGCGGCGGCGCTGCTGAACCAGGGGAAGTTCATCGCCACGCCGCTCCGGGATCACCGGTTCGAGCTCGAGGCGATGGCGGACCAGATCACGGACCGCACCCGCCTCATCTTCATCGCGAATCCCAACAACCCCACCGGCACCATCGTGGGCCGCCGCGCGGTGGAGCGGTTCCTGGACCGCGTGCCGGAGCAGGCGATCGTGGTGATGGACGAGGCCTACTACGAGTACGTGGACGACGCGGATTACCCCCAGAGCTGGGAGTACGTGCGCGAAGGCCGGAACGTGGTGATCCTGCGCACCTTCTCCAAAATCTACGCCCTGGCGGCCTTGCGCGTGGGCTATGGAATGGCCCGGCCGGAGATCATCCAGGCGCTGCACCAGGTACGCGAGCCGTTCAACGTCAACTCGCTGGCCCAGGCCGCGGCGATCGCCAGCCTGGAAGATCCGGACCAGGTGCGCCGGAGCTGGACCTCCAACATCGAGAACCGGGACTACCTGTACGCGGAGTTTCGGCGCCTGGGGCTCACCTACGTGGACACCCAGGCGAACTTCGTGCTGGTGGACGTAGGCCGGCCCTGTAAGCCGGTCTATGAAGCGCTGATGCGGCGAGGCGTGATCGTGCGGACCCTCGGTGGCCTGCCCACGCACCTGCGGGTCACCATCGGCCGGCGCGGTGATAACGAGCGCTTCATCCGGGAGCTGGAATCGGTGCTCGCGGAGTCCCCGGCAGCGCTGTCGGGCGCGGGCGCCGCCTGACGGATGTTCGACACCGTTGCCATCGTGGGGGTGGGGCTGATCGGCGGGTCCCTGGGAATGGCCCTCCGGGAGCGCGGCCTCGCGCGCCGGGTGGTGGGCCTCGCCCGGCGAGAGGCAACGCTCCAGGAAGCGCTTTCCGTGGGCGCGATCGATGACGGCTCCCTCGAGCCGGCGGCGGTCCACGGCGCGGAACTGGTAGTGCTGGCGCCGCCGGTGCTGACGATCCCCCCGTTGGTGGAGGCCCTCGCGCCGCACCTCTCGCCGGGGGCGATCGTTACGGACGTCGGGAGCACCAAGGCTGCGCTGATGCAGTGCCTCTCCGAACTGGTTCCGGCGCACGCGGACCTGGTGGGCGGGCATCCGATGGCCGGCTCCGAGCGAGGGGGCGTGCTGGCTGCGCGGGCGGATCTCTTCCAGGGCGCCGTTTACGTGCTCACGCGCTGCCCGCGCACCCGCCCGGAGAGCGTGGCGCGCCTGGAGGCCCTGGCGCACGCCCTCGGCGCGCGGCCGGTGGTGATGGACGCGGAGGAGCACGATACCGCCGTGGCGCGGATCAGCCACCTCCCCCACGTGGTGGCCGCAGCGCTCGCCGCCACCTCCGGGGCCGGCGGGATCCCGGCAGAGACGCTGCGGCTGCTAGTCGCGGGCGGTTTCCGGGACACCACGCGCATCGCCTCCAGCCCACCCGAGATGTGGCGCGACATCTGCCTCACCAACCGGGACGCGATCCTGACGGCCCTCGACCACCTCGATCTGGCGCTCGGTGCATTCCGAACCGCCCTGGAAGCGGAGGACGGCGCCGGACTGCTGGAGGCTTTTGCGCGGGGGAAAACGGTGCGGGATGCGCTGGTACCGCCTA
>JAJFMS010000907.1 GCA_020696885.1 Armatimonadota bacterium
CTCCCACTCCCGCCGTTGCAGGTCCCAGAGCTGTGTGAGGTAGAGCAGCAGACGCAGCGGCATCTCGCGGTCGGGCGTGGATTGGTGCTCCAGGAGCACGTACACCCACGCGCCCCTCCCATCTTCCAGGCCTGCCAGCGGCACCCGGAAGATAAGGTCGCTTTCCTTCTTGCGCAGATCCGGCTGCACGAAGCTGCGGTTCACGCGCTCCGCGTGCTCAAAGTCGAGACGCATTATTACGGCCGGCGCCAGCATCCGGAGCAGGTCTCGCAGGTTGGCCGGGTCTTCGAGCAGCCAGAGCGTGTCGCGGTCATTAAACTCGCGGATGATCTCGGGGGCGGGGTGGAGGCGTTCGCTCATCACCCCCAGGTTCGGTGGGCGGCCCCCCAAACCCCTGCTTGCCTTCCAGGAGCGAACGACGCGTCACTGCGAGTCCAGCACCTGCCGGATCTTCTGCGCCAGGGTAGCCGGCGAGAACGGCTTCTGCAGGAAGTGGACCTCCGAGGAATGGACCCCGTGACGGACCACGGCATCGTCCGTATACCCGGACATGTAGATGACCGGCAGTTCCGGATGGTCGGCGGTGAGCAGCATTGCCAGCTCGCGGCCACTGCGGCCGGGCATCACTACATCCGTCAGCAGGAGGTGGATCCGGCCCGGATGATTCCGGAACTGCTCCAGGGCTTCGTCGGCATTGGCGGCTTCGATCACGTCGTAGCCGCTCATGCGGAGGACGTCGGACGCCAGGCGGCGGAGCATCGCCTCGTCTTCCGCTACCAGGATCGTTTCTTTTCCCTGGGGGCGCTGTGGGTCGATCTCCGGACCGGCTCCGGCTTCCAGCCCTCCCAGGCGGGGCAGGTAAATGCGAAAGGTGGTTCCCAGGCCGCTCGCACTTTGCACTTCGATATATCCCCCGTTTTGCTTCACAATTCCATAGACGGTGGCGAGCCCGAGTCCCGTCCCCTGACCTGCCGGCTTGGTGGTGTAGAACGGCTCGAAGATGTGCGAGAGCGTTTCCGGATCCATCCCGCTGCCCGAATCGCTCACCAGCAGGCAGACGTAAGAACCGGCTGGCGCCTTGTCCTCGCCGGTGCAGAGGGGCGCCGCGAGAGTGACCGGCTCAACGCCCACCACCAGCTTCCCGCCCTGCGGCATGGCGTCGCGAGCATTGATCGCCAGGTTCAACAGCACCTGCTCCAGTTGACCGGGGTCCGCCCGCACGGAGCCCGAGCCGGTGTCCGGGTGGGTGATCAGCTCGATGTCCTCCCCGATCAGGCGCTGGAGCAGCCGCTGCGTATTCGATACCAGGGCTCCCAGGTCCAGCACCTGCGGCCGGATCAGCTCCTTCCGACTGAACGCCAGGAGCTGCCGGGTGAGCGAGGCGGCTCGCTTGCCCGCGCCCAGTATCTCTTGCAGCGGCTGGTGCGCCGTCGAGGCGAGATCGGCCCGGCTCAGTAGCAATTCGCTATAGCCGTTGATAACCCCGAGCATGTTGTTGAAGTCGTGTGCGACGCCCCCGGCCAGGCGGCCGATCGCTTCCATCTTTTGCGCGTGGCTAAGCTGCTCCTGGAGTGCCTGGCGCGCAGCCTCCGCCTGGGTCCGCTCGAAGGCGCCGGCGCAATAGTCGGCGAGCGCCTGGAGCGTGTCCACGTCCGCACGATCGTACGCATCGAAGCGGTAGGTCTGGATCGAGAGCGCGCCGATGGCCCGGGTACTATTGCGGATCGGGACGCACATCAGCGAGGCGGACGGCCGCCCCACGTCCCCGAACGTAGCACTGTGCGGCTTCGGCATCGTCGCGGGTTGCCGGAGCACCAGGACTCCCCCTTCGGCGATCGCCTGGAGCGCGAACGGGCTGACGGCCGTGTCCAGGTCGATGGGCGGCACTTCCGTTCTGACGCCGCAAATCTCGTCCATGCAGATCACCGCGGTGCCCTGCTGGTGAGTTGGATCGATCAGCTCGATCCAACACGCATCCCACCCCAGCAGGCGGTCCGCCACGTCGAGCACGATACACGCCGCTTCCTTGGGCGTGGCCGCGGTATTGAGGAGCTGGCCCAGAGTGCGGAACTCGGTGTTCCGCTCCTCGGCCCGTTTGCGCTCTGTGATGTCCTCCACCATCCCCACGCCGAACTGCGGCAGGCGACTGCCGTCTCGCACCAGGGAAGCGGTTAAACGGCCCCAGACGACGCGTCCGTCCTTGCGCAGATATCGCTTCTCGATCTGGTAACTCTCGCGGACGCCGGCGAACAGCTCTTCGGCGAGCTCCAGGTCGTTGACCAGGTGGTCGGGATGCGTGATGCCGTCTATTCCGAGCGCTCGCAGCTCCTGGCCCGTGTACCCCAGCCACTGCTGGAGTGCCCGGTTGCTCTCGAGTAGCCTGCCGGACGAGGTCACCAGGGCGATGCCGATCCCCGCTTCGCCGAAGATGGCGCGGAACCGGGCTTCGCTGGCCCGGAGCGCTTCTTCCACCTCGCGTCGCCCGGTGATGTCCGAGAGCATCGCGAGCGTTCCCAGGTAATCGCCTCGTTCGCCCTGGAGTGGCGTGGCGGAGATGAGCACCCAGACCAGCGACCCATCCCGGTGCTGGCAGCGGGCGTCATACTGTTCGGCGATGCCCTGCCGCCGCCGCCCCAGTCGCATGTCGAGGTGCGGGTGGTCGTCCTCCGGGATGAAGTCGTGGATCCGGCACCCGAGCATTTCCCGCGGCGCATAGCCGAGCATCCGCGCCGCCTGCTCGTTCACGTAGGTGATGCGGCCGCCGGCGTCGCTGATCCAGATGCCTTCCGAGGCGGTCTCCACAATGCGCCGGTACAGCTCGTCTCGCTCGCGGACCGCGGTCTCGCCGGCGGGTGTCTCGTCGTGCTCTCGTGGCGTTAGCGGCGGTGGGCCGGCCGTCGGCAGGCAGGCAGAAGAGGGCGAGATCACGGCCAGTGCGGACCGGGACAGCTCCTCGAGCAGCTCGATCTCGTCGGCGCGCCAGTTCCGGGGCTCGGGTTGGAGCACGCAAAAGCAGCCCGTGAATCCGATCCC
>JAJFMS010000908.1 GCA_020696885.1 Armatimonadota bacterium
TAGATCAGCTCTTTGCGGCCGCTGCTCACCACGTACAGTGCGTAGTTGCCGCCGTTATCCATTGGTCCCCATTCCACCCTCGCGTCCGGGATGAGCTCGGTGAGGAGAGCTTGCGCCTGGCGCATCCCTGCTTGCATTCGCTGGAAATAGGTGGGCATGGCAACGTGGAGAGGGCAACGGGGGAAGCGGGAGCTCCCCGGGAGGTACCCATAAAGACTACCGCCATCCCCTAGGCGCCCTAACCAACCGATCGATGGAATTCCCAGGCGTGCCCCTCCACCTTTCAGCGGATCCCTCGGCGAGCTTCCAACGCTAGCGCTTTAAACAATAATTAGCCTGGGCTAAAAATTTTTGTTCATGATCGTGACGCGAGCTGGCTGCTGTGGTAAAAGTTGAGTGAGCCGCCGGGCTGCTCCGTTTTGGCAGGCAAGCAAGTCAAGTCACCGGCAGGCAAACAAGAAAGAGGGCCCCCGATGTTGCAGCATCGGGGGCCCGGAGCCGGGTGTGATGGAGCACACCCACGGCCAACGGATTGTACCATCCACCGGCTCCCCTTACAAGTTGAAGACCGGCTCGCGTGCTGTTTGCCGCCTGCCGGCTTGAAGGAGGAGCTATGGTATCCCAGGTACGGCGTGGTTTTACGCTGATCGAGCTTCTGGTAGTGATCGCAATCATTGCGATCCTGGCCTCCATTTTGTTCCCGGTGTTCGCCAGGGCCCGGGAGGCGGCTCGCGCTACCGGCTGCGTCAGCAACATGAAGCAGTTGGGCGTGGCCTTCCAGATGTACACGCAGGACTACGACGAGAGCGTGTTCCCGCTCTACTTCAACGGAGCGGCGGGGCTGACGACGCCGGACAACCAGGGCTCCTGGCGCTGGTTCTGGGTGGTCCAGCCGTACGTGAGGAACCTCGAAGTGCGTAAGTGCCCTTCCGACAAGAGTGATCCCAACGGCTACTACAACGCCGCGGACCCGAACTTCGGCTACTACGTGGGGATGTTCATGTCGTACGGGTACAACGTGGAGTACTTCGCACCGAACGCTAACGGCACCCCGGGCGGCGCGCCGCCGTCGCGACCCATCTCCCTGGCCGCCATCGGCTCACCCGCGGATACCGTGGCCTTCGCGGAGTCCACCTACAGCACTCCCGGCGGCGCTGGTGGGGGGGACGCTGCGTTCCACAACGGCTTCTACCGCGTGCTGCCGCCCTCCCGCTGGACCGGCTCCTCGCCGCTTACCAGGACTTCGTTCGGCTATGTCTGGCCCCGCCACAACGAGAAGGCCAACATCCTTTGGGCCGACGGTCACGTGAAGTCGACGCCGATCGATCGCCTCCGCGACGAGACCCTCTGGGACCTGCGGTAAGCCATGAGCCAGCAAAACGACTCAGGCCTGTCGACGTGGCTTCCGATCGTCGGCGCGGTCATCGCCATCGTCCTGCTCGTCCTGGTAATTCGGCTGAACTCCGACCCTCGGGGGACCGTTGCGGTCAAAGCTCCCGCGGGAGTCAGCCCGGTGTCCGGACCGGATGAGGGATCGGTCCGGCCGGAGAAGCGGTGAGATGTCGCAGCGGGTGAAGCCCTGGCAAGTCGGTCTGGGGGTGATCGTGGCCGCGCTCTTTGTGGTCGCGATGGGGGTCTGGGCGCTCCGCCCAGCCCCTATCCGCGCGCAGGCCCCGCCAGGGAAGAACCCCATCCACTACGAGATCGAGCTCGGTCCCCGAGAGGGTCAGCTCGAGAGGCTGCAGCGAGCCGGTGTGGTGCCTCCGGACGCGATCGACAACGGCAAGGGAAGCTTCGTTTCGCCGTCGGCCCTCGCACCGGCGGAGCTCGAGTATGCAAAGCGGATCGTGCGGGAGCGCGAGTTAAGGCGCGCGGCCCGGTCCAGACGTTAGTCAGCCGGGTCACCCGGTACACTTCAGAGGAGAACCAAGTGATGAAGAACCATGTCCATGTCCCGCGCTGGCTCCTGGCCGGCGCGCTGGCGGTAGGAGTACCTTCCGCCGCTTCCGCGCACTTCGTCTGGGCGGAGGCCACGCCCGCGTCCGAAGGGGCCGTCAGCGTCTACTTCGGGGAGTATCCCACCGTGCGGGAGTCCTCGCCGCTGTTGGACAAAGTGCAGGCTGTCAAGGTTTACGCAGTAGGCGCCGGTCCCCGGCGCGAGCTGAAGCAGGTGAAGCAGGCCGATCATTTCCGCTACGAGGGCGTGGGCTCCGCGACGGTGATCGCCGGCACCCTCGACTACGGCGTGCTGGAGCGCCCGGGCACCCCGCCGTTCATGCTCCGCTACGAGACCCTGGTCCTCCGCGGCGACGGCCAGCCGCAGTCGGTGGAGGGCCTCTCCCGCTTGAGCAAGGTGGATACCGGGCTGGGGCTCGGCGTGGTGTTCGAGCCGTCCGGGGCGAACGCGGTGAACGTACGGGTGACCCTCGGCGGTAAGCCGGTGACGGCCGAGATCTCCTCGCGCGGGCCTAAGGACACGGAAATGGTGGTCACCAAGACCACCGCGGAAGGCCGCGCCGCCCTCACGCTGGCCGCACCGGGCTGGCAGCACCTGCGCATCAAGGCGGAGGACGGGAAGCCGGTGAGCATCGACGGCAAGGACGTCAAGTTCAGCCGGACCTACCTCTCCCTGATGTTCAACGTGGCCCCGGCCCAGAGTGCTGCGGCTCCGGCGCGCGCCACGGTGCAGGCGGACCCTGCCGCGGTCCGCCTCCTCAAGGAAGCCCACGACGCCCGCGCGAACTGGAAGGCCGGCTTCCCGGGCTTCACCGCCGACGCGGTGTACCGCCTGAACGGGAAGGAAGCCCGCGGCACGATCACCGTGAAGCCCGACTTCTCCATCGAGTACGGCCTCGGCAACAAGGAGCTGGAAACCGCCCTGCGGCCGTCGTTCGGCTCGCTGATCATGCACCGCCGCGCCGGCGGGGGCGGGGACTACAACGGCACCTGGCGAGACGCCCAGCCGCACCTGCTCGGCCGCGCCATCAACCTGAATGACGAGCTCGGCAGCTTCTACCGCATCCGCGATCGTCA
>JAJFMS010000909.1 GCA_020696885.1 Armatimonadota bacterium
GATGCGGCTTCCCGCGGGCGCCGTCGGTGCGGCGGGAGCAGGCCCCGAGCTGCTCCTCTGGGAGGGCCAGCCGCTCACCGAGAGCCACCGGCACCTCTCCCACCTCGCCGGGATCTACCCGTTCGATACCCTCGACTACCACCAGGGCGGCGCGGACCGGGCACTGGTGCGCGAGTCGATGCGCCGCCTCACCCGCACCGGGATGGGGCTCTGGACCGGTTGGAGTCTCCCCTGGGCCGCCATCCTGCACGCTCGCCTCGGTAACGGAGAGCTGGCGGCGCTCTTGCTGGAGACCTTCCGCCGGGTGTTCCTAACCCCCGGCTACGCCAGCACCCACGATGCGCGCGTGCCGGGATTCACGGTGTTCGACAGCCGGCCGGACGTGATGCAGGTGGAAGCCGGTACAGCCGCGGCCGCTGCCGTGATGGAGATGCTGGCGCACACGGCCGGCGGGGTGCTGGCCGTGTTCCCCGCGGTCCCCGCAAGCTGGCGCGAGGCCCGATTCAGCGGAATCCGGACCGAAGGCGCCTTCCTGGTGAGCGCGGAGCTGGCCGAAGGGCGCGTGAGTCGCCTGGAGCTGCGTAGCGAGGCCGGCGCGCCCCTGCGACTGCGGAACCCTTGGGGAGAAAGCCCGGTGGCTATCCGGCGAGGAGGCGGAGCTACAGAGCACGCCCGCGGCCGGATCCTGGAGCTGGCCACCACCCCCGGAGAGGTGCTGGAGCTAGCCCGGGTTTGAACCGGCAACGGCGACTCAATCCCCGCGCTAAAACCCGGAACTCTGCATCCCGGCGCCTCGTCTAGATGATAAGAAGCAAAAGCCGCCCTGTGTTCCTGCAGGAACCGACCGCAGCGGCGTAGAATAACCTAGAGTGTGTCGCCTTCCCTACGGCCGCCACTCGCCCCAGAGTACTTCCGCGAGGTCCCATCCGATGAGCAAGCGCAGATTTTTCCTGGCCGCCTCGTTGCTGGCCGTGGGTGCGGTTCTAACCGTACCGCAGCAGCCGGCACGGGCCCAGGCCTCCAAGCAGGTGGTTCCGGAGCGATCCCTCCTCGGGGTTCGGTTGGGACGCCCGTTCCTGGAAGTGATCCGGATGTACGGACAGCCCAGCGAAGTTCAGACCGTGGCGCTGGCGGTACCGCAGGAGCAACTGCCTAGCCTCGGCGGCGGTGCCGGTGGAGCTGAAGGCGCCCCCGGCGGCTATCCCGGCGCAGGCGGCTTCGGCGCTCCGGGCATGATGGCTCCGGGCGGTTACCCGGGCGGCGCCGGCGCTTCTCCCTTCGGTGGCGGCAGCCCGTTCGGCGGCGGCGTGCCTACCCTGCCCCCGGCAGGCGGCGGTGCCTTCGGCGGCGGCTATCCCGGTATGGGTGGCGCCCCGGGCGGTTACCCGGGCGGCATGGGGAACGAGGGCGCGGGCGGTATGGGCGGTTACCCGGGCGCTCCCGGTGGGGCCGGCGGCGCAGGTGGTCCGGAATACAGCAACGCAATCCTCTGGATCTACAAGCGCCCGAACGGCGTGCGGCTGGAGTTCCTGATCAACGAAGACGGTAAGGTCGCCCAGATCTCAGTGGCGGCGCCCGCAGGCAAGACGTACCCGAACTCCAAGACTTCGCGCAGCGTCAGCCTCGGCTCCACGCTCAATCGCGTCATGGAGTCCTACGGCTATCCGGAGCGCCATCGGATGCTCCCCGGCCTGCGCTTCTACGAAGTTTATTACACGAAGAATAACCACGCAGCCTTCACCCTCGACACTTCGGACAAGAAGGGCATGAAGGTCGTGCGAATCACTATCGCACTCGCGGACTAGGACACGGACTGAAAGCGCCCGTCTCCTGTCCCCGAGCGAAGGGGGGCAGGAGACGGGCGCTTTTTGCGTTTGTAGGGGGGAAGCCCGTACGGGGGCGTTCAGGTGTTCGGGTGTTCAGGTGTTGGGATGCGAGCGCTGTTTCCACCAGCGGTTCCTTATGTGCCGTTCGTAATTCGCACTTCTCCATGGCTGTTGACATCGTTCAGGAAATCAAGCTGCGAACGGACCTGGTGGAGCTCATCTCCTCCTATGTCCCGCTGAAGCAGGCCGGCAGTTCGTATAAAGGGCTGTGTCCCTTCCACAGTGAGAAGACGCCCAGCTTTACGGTGAGCCGGGAGCGCGGGTTCTTCAAGTGCTGGGGGTGCGGCGCCGGGGGCGACTGCTTCAAGTTCCTGCAACTGCGCGAAGGCTTGAGCTTTCCGGAAGCGGGCGAGGTGCTGGCCCGGCGGATCGGTTTAGAATGGGTCGGCCGCGGAGACACGAAGGAGCAGCGGTCCGAGCGCGAGAGGCTCTACGACGTGTGCGCCGTGGCGGAGCGGTACTTCCGGCAGCAGCTGGCCGAGAACCGCGAGGTGATGAAGTACGTGGAGCGGCGCGGGCTGGCGGCGGCGACGGTGGAACAGTTTGGGTTAGGGTATGCGCCGCAGGGGTATGAGGCGCTTTTACGGTGGCTGCGGCGCGAGAAAGTGTCGCTGGAGGATGCGGAGCGGGCCAACCTGCTGAAGCGCGGCGATCATGGCCTGCGGGACATGTTCGTGGACCGGCTGATCTTCCCGATCTACGACGTAGAAGGGCGCCCGGTTGCCTTCGGGGGAAGGACGCTTCAGCCTGACGGCATCCCGAAATACCTGAATAGCAGCGAGACGCCGATATTTCAGAAGGGGAAGACGCTCTACGGGCTGCACCTGGCGAAGCGCGCGATCCCGAAAAGCGGGTTTACGGTGGCGGTCGAGGGGTATATGGACCTGATCGCCCTCCACCAGGCCGGAGTTGACAATTCGATCGCCGGGCTCGGAACAGCCATCACGGAGACCCACGTGCAGATCTTGCTGCGCTACAGCAAGCAGCTCGTGATGTGTTATGACGGGGACGGCGCCGGGATGCGGGCAGCGACGAAAAACTCGACGATGTTCGAGACGGCTGGCTGCGAGGTGCGGGTGGCGCAGCTTCCGGAAGGCGACGATCCGGACACCTACATTAAAGAGCAGGGCGCAGACGCTTTCAAAG
>JAJFMS010000910.1 GCA_020696885.1 Armatimonadota bacterium
TCGATCCGGGCAAGGCCAAGGACTTCAACCCCTACAACCCGCTGCCCGGCTCACCCCGCTACGAGCGCCGGTTGGAGAGTAACAAGAAGCTGTTCGCGTTCCTGGAAGCGCGGGCCAGTGGTAAGGATGCCAAGCTAGACCTCCCCACCGGCCGCGGGCCGGGTGCGCCCGGAGGCGGCGCGAGCAGCCCCCGGCCGGGAGCGGCTCCGGGGAACCGATAGTAGCCGTGGCCCGGTATCAACCGGCATGCGGACCTTCCTGATCTCCTCGCTTCTCTGCTGTGCGGCGACCGCAGTTGCCGCACAGCAGCCCCGTCCCACGGCGCCCAACAGCCGGATCCGGCGCCCCGCGGCGCCCCCCACCGGCCCCGCCGTGGGCAACGTGATCCGGGTGGACGCGGCCCGGAAGACGATCCTCGTTACCGGCCGCTCCCGCACCGACCGTCCCCAGACCGTCCTCGTAGAGTCGCGTGCAGCGATCGTGCGCGAAGCGAGAGGCGGCGTCGGGGACCTGAAGGAAGGCGACACGATCGAGGTGGCCGGGGTGCCGCTAGTGATCGACGCGCGTCAGATCGACTACGGAGCGCTCAGCTCCCAGCCCACACCACGCACCCGGCCGGCGACGCCGGACCGCCCCGAGCGCCCGAGCCGGGTCCCCGCCGTGGAGCCCCAGCTCACCGGCCGCGTGGTGAAGCTCAACCCGCTCACCATCGAGCTCCGCGGCGGCGTCACGGCGGAGCTGAAGGTCTCCCCCGCCACCCGTTTCACCAAGATCGTTCCGATAGCGCTTAACGAGATCCGACCCGGAGATCCGATCATGGCGCTCGGGAAGCGCGACGCACAGTCCGTGCTGGTAGCGCGACGGGTGCAGATCGGACAGCCGGTCCCCCGAAAGCCCGGCGGCCGTCCTGCCTCCAAGAAGCCGCGCGTTCCTCGCAAGTAACCGGACACCGAGGCGCGTTTGATGGACGCGGGCAAGATGACGACGCTGGAGGCGAACGAGCGGGCGGCACGTAATTCGTAATTCGTAATGCGTAAAGAAGTCACCGTGGTGCGAGGCCCTTTTACGCATTACGCAGCACGCATGACGCGCACCCATGTAGCCCGCGCTTGCCGGAATACTTGCTTGCCCGAAATGTGAAACGCACCCCCGTTTGCAGCGGCGATAGGTGATGCCGCCGCATTCAGCGAACTGTGATCGTGCGCCGCGACGGCTCGAGCTTTCCCGTTCCGGTCACTCCCTGCTTCTCACGGACCCTTCATGCCGATGCACAGTCATTCCCAACTCCGACGCCGCAGCTTCCTTGGGATCGGTCTGGGCGGCGCGGTCTCGGCGCTGACCGGCCTGCCGGCCGTGGCCGGCCCGACCACCCCCTCCCGCAAGCCGGGACGGGCGAAGCAGGTGCTGGTGATCTTCGAGCAGGGCGGGGTCTCCCACGTGGACACCTGGGACCCGAAGCCGGACACGCCCACCGAGCACCGGAGCCCGTTCAAGCCGATCAAGACCAAGGCGGACGGGGTGCAGTACACGGAGTTGCTCACCCGCACCGCGGCGTACGCCGATAAGCTCACCGTCGTTCGGTGCATGACGCAGCCGACGCCCGGCATCGGTAACTCGCATCCCAAGGGCTCGCAGTACGTCTTCTCCGGCGAGGCGCCCGGTGGTCCGGTCGACATGCCGGACATGAGCGCGGTGGTGGCGCACCGACTCGGCACGGATGCGCTCTACCTTCCTTCCAACATCCTGCTCCCCGGCACTGACGAGCAGGCCGCCACCTCCACGGTCGGGTTCCTGCCCCCGGGATATACCGTCTTCAAAACCGGCGGCAGCCCGGCCGATGCTCGCTGGCGCGTGCCGAACCTGGGGCTGCTCGCGGGAATCGACGAGCGGCGGTTCAAGGACCGCCGAGATCTCTTGAGCGCGCTGGACGTGGGGTTCGTTAACGCCGCCGGCGCCAAGGACGTGCAGGCGATGCGCTCCCTCCTCGCGCAGGCGGGGGACATGCTCACCAATCCCCTCACCCGCAAAGCGTTCGACCTCCGTACCGAGACCGACGCGATGCGGGAGCGGTATGGCACCGGCCACCGCGGCCAGAGCTACCTGTTGGGGCGCAAGCTGATCGAGGCCGGGGTGCGCTTCGTTACCGTGGACTGCCGCGAGCCGATGGACTCCTACCGGGACGGCAAGCCGGTGCGATATGACGGCGGCTCCAACATGAACTGGGACCACCACGACGCGATCTATGCGAAGACGCACACCAACATCCCGGGCGGCGGCGCGGGCGCGGGCCGCTGGGGCATCCACACCTGGCCGATGATGGGCAGTACGGACCAGGCCCTCGCCGCCCTGATCGGCGACATGGCGGATCGGGGCCTGCTCCAGGACACGCTGGTCTGCTTCGTGACGGAGTTCGGGCGCACCCCGAAGATCAATGAGCGGCAAGGTCGGGACCACTGGACGCACGCGTTCAGCTTTGCCTTCGCGGGCGCGGGGGTGCCGGGCGGGCAGGCGGTCGGCGCAACCGACCGGGACGGCGGCTACATCACCAGCCCGATGTCCTACACCCTCGAAGACTACGCCGCGACCGTGTACGAGAAGCTGGGGATCGACCGCAGCCAGCCGCTCCATACCCCCACCAGCCGCCCGATTTACCTCGCGGCGAAGGGAAAGCCGATCCAGGAGCTGTTCTAATTGCAGGCGAGGAACGTGGAATGAACCTTGATAGCCGCTACGACGAGGACCTGCCGGAAGAAGTGCGGGAGTTGATCGCGGCGGTCGAGCTGGAGATCGGGAAGCTCGACGCCAAGGCGGGGCGAGATGTCGCGCGGATCCGGCAGAAGGCCGAGCGGGACGCGGCGGCGGTCGAGTCCAAGAAGGATGCGGCGACCCAGCAGCTTCGCCAGGAGCTGTCGGAGCGCCTGAAGCCGGTGCAGATCGCCTATGCCAAGGAAGGGAAGCTGGACGAGGCGCTCGCGATCCGCGCCCAGGTTCGCTCCATGCGCCTGGGCGGCGCGCACGTCGAGCCAG
>JAJFMS010000911.1 GCA_020696885.1 Armatimonadota bacterium
CTCCGGTACGCTCCCATTCTCGTACCTGGGCCTAAGCCTCTCCGGATGCGTCTCTAGGCTTGGCCTGCCGTGCCGCTCTTGCAACGCTCACTCCAACCATGAAGAACTCACTGCTTGTCTCCGCGCGCCGTCTCCCCGGGCTCGCCGCTCTGGCGGGGCTCCTGCTCCTCACTCCGCACGCAGCAGCGGCTGCCGACTATTACGTCTCCGGTACCGGCAATGATGCGAGCTCCGGCTCCGAGACAGCTCCTTTCCGGCAGATCCGCCGGGCGCTGCAGGTGGTGACTACCGGCGACACCGTCCTGGTGAGCGATGGAGAGTATCTGGGTTTCGACGTGCGGCTGAATGCTACGGCCGCAGCCCCAGTCACGGTCCGGGCGCTGGGCTCCGGCGCGATAGTAGTGCCGACCTCCGATCGGGCCGACAACCGGGACACGATCCACATCGCCTACTCCTCCCACGTGATCCTGGATGGGCTACGGTCGTTTCAGGCGAACCGAGCCGCGGTCCGCGTGAACTCCAGCCAGCGCATCACCATCCGTAATGGGGTGTTCGGAAACAACCGCTACTGGGGAATTTTCACCAACCACTCCGACGACCTGCTGATCGAGAACAACGAGTGCTACGGCAGTGTGGCGGAGCACGGGATCTACACCTCCAACAGCGGCGACCGGCCGGTGCTCCGAGGCAATCGCTGTCATGACAATTACGGCTGTGGGATCCACATGAACGCGGACCTGTCCGCGGGTGGTGACGGAGTGATCACGGGCGCCGTCGTGGAGAATAACCGCATTTACCGCAATGGCCAGGGAGGTGGCGCCGGGATCAACATGGACGGTGTCCAGGAGTCGGTCGTCCGGAACAACCTGGTGTTCAACAACCTGGGCAGCGGAATCGCCCTGTTCCGCCAGGACGGCGCGGCCGGACCTCGCGGCGTGCAGGTCCTCCACAACACCGTAGACATGCCCTCCACCGGCCGGTGGGCGCTGCTGGTCGGATCCGCCGCGGACACGAACTACGTCCGCAACAACATCTTGTTGAACCGCGGCACCTTCCGCGGCGGGCTAAACTTCGGCAGTCTGACGGATGCCAGCCTTACGGATAGCAATTACAACCTCCTGGACCGGGTGTCGACCGATGGTGGCCAGACGGCGATTTCGCTCTCGCAGTGGCAGTCGCAGGGTCACGAGCCGTACTCGCTTTCTGCTGCGCCCGCCAGCCTGTTCGTGGATCCGGCTGCCGGAGATTACCACCTGCTCGCCACCGCTCCCGCGGTGGATGCGGGCCAGGCCCTGCCGAACGTGCCGGTGGATCTCGACGGGCAGCCGCGGCCGGCGGGCACTGCGCCGGACATCGGCTGCTACGAGTACGCCCAGGGAACCCAGGCGCCGATCGAGCGTGCGGTCCTAGAGAGCGTCACCGTTAGTCCCACGCAGCTACGCGGTGGCGGCACGGCCACGGGCACCGTCACGCTGGACCGGGAGACGAGCGTAGACGTGGTAGTGTTGCTCTCCAGCAGCGAACCGAAGGTCGCGGCGGTATCTGCGAGCGTGACCATTCCCGCCGGCAGTCGGAGCGTCAACTTCACCCTCACTACCAAGCGCGTGCGGAAGGATGTCTCCGTGACCATCGCCGGCACGGCCGGCGTGACCCGGAGCACCACGCTGCTGGTCACGGCGCGCTAGCCGCGCTCCTCATCTTTGTGGCCCCGCAACATTTGCGGCTCTGGTGCGCGTAATAGGATAGCGGACACCTCCCCGCCGAGTGTGCCGGCTTGCCTACCCCGGCGCTGGCCTTGCCGCTCTTCACGATGCCGACTGCGCCTCGCTTCCCACTAACGATGGATGCCCTTGGGGAACTCGTCGCCGATAGGTGATCCTGACTTGTCATCCTGACTAGCCCCTCCGGGCAGGAGAGTTCAATGAACGTAGTTACTCGTGCCCTCGTTACCATGGGTCTGCTCGGCAGCGCTACCCTGCTGGCCCTCCCCGCCGCGCCGGTCGTCGCGCAAGCGGAGCCGCCGCTCCCAGCCTACGCACCAGGGCAGGTGATCGTACAGTTTAAAGCCGAAGCGAACATGGCCCAACGGGAGGAAGCCCTCGCCCAGGCTGTCGCAGCCGTGCGCGAGCGCATCCACACTCCGGCGATGCAAGCCGAAGGCGCGCCGGGGCTGATGGTCGCTGCCACCCGCCGCCCGGTGCCGGAAGCGGTCCGGCTCCTGAGCGCTCACCCGGCCGTGGAGTTTGCGGAGCCGAACTGGATCTTCCGACACACCGCCACCTCTAACGATCCCTACTACACCGGCGGCTACCTCTGGGGGACCTACGGCGACGGCACGAGCCCGACCAACAGCTACGGCAGCGGCGCGGGTGAGGCGTGGGCGAACGGCCACACTGGCGCGGACACCGTATATGTAGGCGTAATCGATGAAGGGGTGCAGACGAGCCACCCGGACCTCCAGGCCAACGTCTGGACCAATCCGTTCGAGCCCGTGGACGGCGTGGACAACGATGGGAATGGCTATGTGGACGATGTCCACGGCTGGGACTTCTACCACCGGGATAACACCGTCTACGACACGGGCGAGGATCACCATGGCACGCACGTGGCCGGCACCATCGGGGCCCGCGGTGGCAATGGAACCGGCGTGACAGGCGTGGCCTGGAACGTGCGGCTGATCTCCGCCAAGTTCCTGGGGCAGGACGGCGGCTACCTCTCCGACGCCGTGAAAGCGGTGGACTACTTCACGAACCTGAAACGCCGGCACGGCCTGAACATCGTGGCTACTAACAACTCCTGGGGCGGCGGTGGCTACTCCCAGGCCATGCACGATGCCGTCATCCGCGCCGCCAAGCAGAACATCCTGTTCATTGCCGCGGCCGGAAACGGTGGGAGGGACGGCGTAGGTGACAACAACGACACCACCGCCAGCTATCCGTCGAACTACGACACCAGCCGGGGCACGAGCACTGAGGCTGCGGCCGGCTACGACGCAGTGGTCGCGGTGGCGGCCATTGATCGTTACG
>JAJFMS010000912.1 GCA_020696885.1 Armatimonadota bacterium
GACAGGTGCCGGTGCTGGGCGTGGACGTGTGGGAGCACGCCTACTACCTGAACTACCAGAACCGCCGCCCGGACTACCTGAAGGCCTGGTGGAACACCGTCAACTGGGAAGCGGTCGCTGCGCGGTTCGACGCCGCCAAGTAACCCGCAGCTCCGAGTGCTGCTAAATGGGCGGTGCGCCTAGGCGTACCGCCCATTTAGCAGCCGTCATTTCACGCGTTCGAGCTGCAGCGTGATGAGGTCCAGCCCCATCCCGCTGGACGCGGGATTCTTCCCCATCAGCTTCACGAACACCGGGTTGACCCCCTCGGCCAGCTCCAGGGTGCCGACCTCCACCGGCGCGCCCTTCCCCCGCTTCTCCGCGTAGAGGTCCAGCTCCGCCCCCATGGCGCGCTCGTTCTGGAACAGCTGCACGCGGCCCTGGTCCGGACCCCGCATCGCCTCCAGCCGCACGCGGTACTTCCCGGCCACCGGCACCTCGCAGGAGAGCGCCAACGCGTGTGGCCCGAAGATGTCTTCCTTCTCGGCACGCACGGAGAGGAAGCGGACTTCCTCGTTGCCGGCCAGCCGCTCCGTGCGCTTGGAGAGCGTGGCGTTAGCGAAGGAGAAGGCGTGGACCGGCACGCTCCAGCCGGGCGTGTAAACGAAGCGGTCGAAGTCCTTCACCGCCCGCTCGGCGAGCGGGGGCAGGGAGTCCCAGGCCTCGGGGCGGTCGCGGAGGTAGAGGTAGGCCACCGAGGCGTAGTCCGTGGGAGTGGTGTTGCCGGTAGGCGCGTGCTCGATGGTGAGCTTCACGCTCTGGCGGAAGCTGTAGGCGTCCGTGAGGAACATCCGATACGCGCCGGTGCGTCCCAGGTGCTTCTTGTAGTCCAGGCAGCCACTGAGCGGGAAGGAGTAGCGGGTGTCCCAGCGGCCGGGGACGTCGTACCAGCCGCCGTTGTAGGCGTCTTCGGAGCCGGTGCCGTGGTGCGTGAGCTCGCCGTCCAGCGTGACCTGGTCGTCGCCCTCGAAGAAGAAGGTGTTGCCGGACTCCGGCCCCTGCGCCTGTTGGGCCATCGCCACCACGTGCCCCCGGCCCTTCGCGTCCACGAAGGTGTGCGGCTGTCCCACCTTGCCCGGGTTCTCCCGGCGCCAGAGCGCGTAGAACCGGCCTTCATCGGCACGACGGGGCGTGTCGGCGGTGATGACTTCTGCCTGCACCTCGGCGCGCTCGCCGGTGGTGCGCTCCGATACCAGTTCAATGCGCGCGCTCCGGTCGTACGGCATCGGGAACCAGGCGTAGCAGGTGTCGCCGGAGGTGCCGAACAGCAGGCCGCGGGCCGCGGGCTCGCCCCAGGAGAACCCGAAGAAGTCGCCGGCGGGGGTGAGGACCGCCGGGCGGCTGTCGCCGTCCCAGGTCATCCGCAGCAGGACGGCACGGTCCTTGCCGGCCAGCGCCGAGGCGGGGCGGATCTTCAAGCCCAGCACGCGCCCACCGCCCTTCCCGTTGAACAGGGTGAGCGACTTACCCGGCGCCAGCGTGGCTTGCGTCCGGGTGGTCTTGATCACCCGGGCGCCCGACGGGGTGGCGAACTTGGTGAGGTCCGCGCCGGTTTCGCTCAGCAGACCCTTCGCCCGCTCCAGGCTTTGCTGCTGCTCCGCCGTCAGCTCCGGGCGGAACGTCTCCACCGGGTGGCCCGTGGGGTACGTGGCGAAGTTGACCTGGTAGAACTGAACCCGCGGCGCACGCACCACGATCTTCAGCGACTGCCGGTACGGCAGCGGCAGGTAGGTCCAGAACCCACCCGCACCGTAGCCGCTCACCGGGGTCACGAACGGCGGCTGCGTGCCGTCGAACAGCTTGCGGAACGGCAGCCGCAGCCGCGGCGTGGCTTCACCATCGAAGTAGAACTCGGTAGGGTCGTCGGTCGGCGTGGGAGTCCAGATGCGATACACGCAGCCGGGGCCGCGCAGGTCCGCGATTACCAGCCCGTCGCCTTCCTTGCGAACGAACGAGTAGCGGCCGGAGAAGCCGTCGTCGTTGCCGCCGGTGCGGTCGTAGCTGGAGATGCAGCCGACCTTGACCGGGTCGCGCAGGCGAGGGAGCAGATCGAGCCGCGAAAGCTCGGCGACGCCCACGGCGGGCGGAGACGGTGGGGCCTCGCCCCGGGCGGGCGTTTGCGCCCATGCTCCCGCAGCCGCCAGTACGATCAGCGTCATCAATCCCCGCCAGAACCTCATCGTTCCCCCTCTCGGCACGTCACAGCGCATGCCCGCGGACCATTCACTGCACCCCGCACCGGATTCCTGCCCGGAGCTGAGGCCCGGTCCACGTGCATCAGGGGAAGGAGTTCGCCCCGCGGAAGTCCGATACCCTGACTGAGGCGCAGCATCCGGCGCTTCCCCCTTTTTCACCTGAAGGACAGCACGTTCGGTGGAACCGGATTCCACCACACCTCTCCGCCGTTTGCCGGTCGATTTGAGCGAGATCGACCTCCTCCGCGACATGCGCCCGGAGGATGCCCATGACTACCCGTTTTCCGGATACCTGGATCTCGAGACGGGGGCGGTACACCAGGTGCTCTGCGAGGCGCTGTCGGCTGTCGAGGACGGCGAGGACCGGGAGACGCTCTCCCCGGAGGCGCAGGAAGACTGGGAGTTGGCCGAGCAGATCATCGACGGAATGATGGTCCGCTTCCTGCGGATCGAGTCGGCCGAGCCGCGCGGAGATTTCCGGTTGATGGAAGAGTTCGCCGAGCGGAGCACGAACCCCCGGTTGAAAGCCGCGCTGTTCCAGGCTCTCCAGCGTCCCAAGCCGTTCCGACGTTTCAAGGACGAGCTGGGCAACTGGCCGGATGCCCGCGAATCCTGGTTCGCGTTCAAGGACCATGCGCATCGCGACGAGATCCGCGAGTGGCTGCGGGAGCTTGGGATCGACGCGATCGACAGCTCTCCGTACACCCCAAAACAACCCGGCCAGTGGTAGTGTTCGGTGTTCGGTGTTCGGTGTTCGGTGTTGCGGGAAACGGGGGCGGTCCGGCGAGCG
>JAJFMS010000913.1 GCA_020696885.1 Armatimonadota bacterium
AGGTGGCGGATCTGCTGCGGGCGGGTCATCGAGGAGAAGTCCGTCTCATCCAGGTTCATGAACCCGATCTCCTCGTTGGCATCAGTGGCGGGACGTTCGGCGGGTGTCAAAACGGGCCTCCTCGGGGCTCGGTCACGGAAGGGAGGAAGGATAAAGGCCGCTCGATATGAGACAACCCTGAGGATCTTGACGCTGAGCGCTACGTCCACCTCCGTCGTCGCGCGAAATGGCGAGCGCCTTCGACGCGACGCCTGGAGCAAGGAACGCCACGATGCCCGCTGCGCCGCCCCCCGCCACCCTGGAAGACACCCTGAAGGCCCTGGAAGCCTGCGGCCACGAGAGAACCCGCGAGCTGAACGCCCGGAACGGCGCCCCGGAGAACCAGTTCGGGGTGCGGATGGGCGACATCCGGGCCATCGCGAAGTCGATCAAGTTCAACCACGAGCTCGGGCTGGAGCTCTGGGGGAGCGGGAATGTCGAAGCGATGCTCCTGGCAACCCTGATCTTGAGGCCGAAGCAGCTCTCCGGGGAGACCGTGGAGCAGATGGCGGCTTCGCTCACCTACACGCAGTTGGCGGATTGGCTGATGACGAACATCATCCGGCAGCACCCCGGCAGAGAGGCGATGCGGCAGCGCTGGATGGAATCCAGCCACCCGATGCTCTCCCGGGCCGGCTGGAGCCTCACCGCGGAGCGCATCGTCAAGAACCCGGAAGGGCTGGACCTGGTGGCGCTCCTGGATCGGATCGAGCGAGAGATGGCCAACGCGCCTGCTCCCGCCCAGTGGACCATGAACTACTGCCTCGCGGAGATCGGCATCCACTTCCCGGAGCTTCGCGAGCGGGCCATCGCCATCGGCGAGCGGCTGGGGCTCTACCGCGACTACCCGTGCTCGAAGGGCTGCACCTCGCCCTTCGCCCCGATCTGGATCGAGGCGATGGTCGCGCGCCAGGGATGATCCGTTACAGCGGGCGCGGAACCCGGATGAACCGCAGAGGCGCGGAGAGCGCAGAGAGTGAAAAGGGGCGCCCGCGAAACACGCTCGTCGACGCAAAGGGGCCGCCCTCGTCAGTTGTCCGGCGGCGTCTCCCCGAGGAGATGGCGTACGGAGTAGATCTGCCCGGTATGGTAGGCGAGATGGAACACCGAGTACTCCAGATACTCGCCGTAGGTGAAACCGGTGGGGCATCCAGGGATGCGAGTCTCCGGATCGGGGTTCAGCGCCTGGAAGTGCGCCAGCGCCTCCGCATGCACCCGCAGTAGCTCCTGGCATACGTCCGCGCCCGACATCGTCAGGTGCTGCTCCGAAGGCGGCGTGGCGATGGTCACCGGGTAGTAGCGGAACCGCGCGTCGATCAGCGGGCTAGTCACGCGGCACCGTGCGGGATCCGGCCCCTCGCCCGCTAGCCGCACCGCCTCCCAGAAGGCCAGATGGCCAGCCAATTCGCCCACCGAAAGGAGGGCGGGGTTCGGCCGCTTCCAGACGTTCTTGTCCGCCAGACCGTCGAATGCGATCTTCAGCTCGTAGTAACCCAGCTCCAGCAGCTTCAGACAGGCATCCCGCATCGCACTTCTCCAATCGCCGCACCGCGGATACAGAGCGGGTGACATTCGCGAGCTCAACGACTGCCGTTCATCAGGGTGAAGAGCGCGTCGAACTCCTCCGCGAACGTGCGAAACGGCTTGAGCCCCTGGACCTCGGGCTGCGGAGGGGCGCAGCGGGGATCAATGGTGCCCACGCGGGTCTCCACATCGTACTCCCCGAGGGCGATGTCGAGCATGAGGAAGCAGACCATCAGGGCAGCCTGGGAGGTTGGATCGCTCACGCCTTCCAGGTAGAGCTCGACGCCGATCACGCCGCCTTCCGGGCGGAGGTGGAACCAGAGCGAGTCCGGCGAGTAGTCCACACCGTCGATCTGCAGCATCACGTCGTCGAGGTTCTGGCGCTGACGAAAGGCCGTGATCTGCCAGTCGGGCAGGGGAGGCGCCGCCGCTACCAGCGCCTGTACGGCGGGGAACGCTTCCTGACGGCCATCGGCGCTGATCACCAGCTCACGGCCCTGGCCGTCGGGCTTCAAGCCGATCTCGAACTTCAGGTGACGGTCCACCCGCTCGAGCTGCTTCCCCAGTTGGTTCAGCACCGTTTCCTGGTTGGCGGCTCCCGGCTCGAATTGCATGTAGGCGGCAGAGTTCTCGGCAAACCAGCGCCAGAACACCTGCTCCCGGGGCTCACGGTTGCGTGAGAGGAGAGTTCGAAACATCAGCAGACCTGTTTCCGTCAGAGCTTATGTGGCTGGTGTTCGGGGGGAGGTTGGAACGGTCCTCCCTGGCCGGCCCACGAGCCGAGACCCAAGGCCAGTGGAAGCATTCAAGATCATCGGCGGCAGCATCCTGGCCGCCGTGGCATATGGCATCGCGCACGACCAGATAACCGCGCGGGTCTGCGTCGAGTACTTCACCATCGGTCACGCCAACGTATTCGGCACCGAATCTCCCACGCTCCTGGCGCTCGGCTGGGGCATCATCGCTACGTGGTGGGTCGGGCTGATGCTGGGGATCCCGCTGGCGATCGCGGCCCGCTTCGGCTCTCGCCCGAAACTCGTGGTCCGAGAACTGCACCGTCCGCTCGGACGCCTGCTGCTCTGGATGGGAGGAACGGCGATCGTGGCCGGAGTCGTGGGCTATGCCCTGGCTCGCAGCGGCGTCATCTGGCTGGAGCCGTCCCTGGCTACGGAGATCTCACCGGACCGGCACGCGCGGTTTCAGGCGGATGCGTTCGCTCACGAAGCGTCCTATCTGGTCGGCTTTATCGGGGGCCTGGTCGTGTGCCGGTCGACCTGGTTGCGCCGGAAGCGGCTTCTGGTCGCGGAGTAGCAGGCCTCCCGCACTACGCCTTCACAGCGGCCGCCGAGGATCGGCGGTCGTGTTCCAGGCTACTTGTCGTTGACGTTGATCTGCGCCCGGCAGTTGCCGGCGGTCGCGTCGCCGTAGCGCGGCTTGCCGCCGTTCCAGCTTTTGGCGTAGGGAGCGGCCGGCGCAGTCGTCGTTGCCCACGAACACCCGGTCGTTCGGCTTGCCCCCTGGGGGAATGAAGGCGGCGGCCCCGGAGTAGCGCATCACGCACTCCACGTCGCCGCTGAACTGCTTCCCGTGCGTGGCGACGTAAATCTCGAAGCCAGCCGTCTTGAACGGGAACGGCTGGCCGTTTTCGCCGACCACAGATACCGGTTTGCCGTCCTCGGTTACGGTGGCGGTGGTTCCGGTGCCGGTGATCACCCATTTCCGCTTGGTGTCCCCGTCGCCATGATGCGCCACGTTCACCGTGTGGAATAGCTCGTGGGCCAGGCTCGACTCGATGTACGCCGTATTCGAGATGGTGGAGGTCCCGCGCTTCTTGGTCTCCGTTCCCACCGCGGCGGTCTTCTGGGTCACCAGCACGCGCAGGTAGTCCTTGGGGGAAGTCTTCGCCTTCGAGCCGCTGCCGGCCACCGGCTCCGCATAGGCCGGCACGTCATCCGGGAGCTTCGGGACGATCTCTTCCACGATCACCCCGTGCTGGTTCACGGCATGGCCATAACCGGAATTGAAGTTGATCCGCCGCTGCCGCAGCTCATCTTCCTTCAGCTTGCGGTGGACCCGGAGCCCGGAGATGGTGCTGAAGAGCTCGATGCCCCCCTTCATCCCCGAGTGAGTGCTCCGGTTCCGGATGAACATGTCCTTCTTCTCCGGATCGCCGAAGTCGTGCTGACCGTCCTCGTAGAAGCCGCGGTATTCCTCGTAGAGCGAGAGACCGTCGCCGGGAAACTTGTCTCCAGGCCCGCTCACCTCCGTATCGTCCGCGTCCTTCTTGCCGGAGAGGCCGTGCTCTGTCAGCCACTTGCGGGCGATGTGGGAGCCCGGATCGCTGTATGGGATCGGCACCTCGTAGGTAGCGGTGTTCTCCAGCTTCCCGTAGAGTAGCCGACCGAGGCTGGTGCGGCCGCTGAC
>JAJFMS010000914.1 GCA_020696885.1 Armatimonadota bacterium
CGGACGGCCTGCCGGAGAAGGTGCGCGCGGCGGACCTCACCCTCGCACCCGGCCAGGACAAAGCCAAGCTGAAGCTGACCGGGGACGCTCCCGCGGGAAGCTGGACGATCCGTCTCCTCGGCAAAGGCGAGGCCGACGGAAAGGCGATCGAGCGCCGGGCATTGGCGCCGGTCACCAACGCGGCTGAGCTGGCGGTCGCCTCGGCCCCGAAGTACGCCGACGACCTGCTGCTTACGGTAACCATGCCGCCGCCGTTCCGGATCGAGGCGGACGACTCCTACGTCTTCATGAACCTGGGGACCCTCTATCCGGCGAAGGTGAAGATCATCCGCAGCCCCGGCTTCACCGGGCCGATCACCTTGAGTATCGCCGACCGCCAGCCCCGGGACCCGCAGGGGATCACGTTCGACCCGATCACCATTTCGGACCAGGCTACCGAGGTCTCCATCCCGATGCGGCTGCCCCAGGGGCCGCGTGGCAACCCGATCGTCCGGATGCACGTGAAGGGCGAGGGGATGATCCGCGATGCCGAGGGCCGCGAGCGGCACGTGGTGCAGACCTCGGTGAAGCAGGTGGTCCTCCGGACCCAGGCGCCGGTGTTCAGCATGGAAGCCGAGCCCTCCGTGCTCCGAGCCGTTCCCGGCACCCGGGTGCCGGTGCGCTTCAGGCTGGGGCGCACCGCCGTGGTGCCGGCCGCCGCCGAGGTCCGGCTTCGCCTCCCCGAAGGAACCCGCGGCATCTCCATGGATCCGGTAACGATCCCGGCAGGCCAGTCCGAGATCGAAGCGGTGCTCACCGTGGCCGCGGACGCCGTGCTGGGCGCCGAAGACCAGCTCTGGCTGGAAGGCTCCACGAAGCGCAGCGACAACGGCTACACGGTGTTCTTCCGCACCCCGGTGGAGCTGGATCTCCGCGCCCCGGCCCGGTGAAGTAGTTCCTGCGCCCTGCACTTCCCGGTCATTGCGAAGCGCCCGTCGTCCTTCCCGAACCTTGCCGTGCTCCCGTGGCGCTGTGGCAATCCCGGAAGGTTGCGAAGTACCAGGCCTGGTTCATCCTTGTCATTGCGAAGCGCCCATCGGCCCCTTGGCCTATCGCCGTGCTCCCGTGGCGCTGTGGCAATCCCGAAGGGGGCGCCGTACCAGGCCTGGGTACTTCGGCGAGGGGCTGGATCCGTACCGGCTGGGATTGCCACGGGCGCCAACGGCGCGCCCTCGCAATGACTCGCTTCTTTTACGGACGCGCTACTCACAGGATTGCCATAGGTGCCCGAAGCGTCCCCGCCTAACGTGCTTCCGGCTTTGACCGGAATGCAAGAGGAGCGAAGTGAGCAATACCTATCGGCTCGTCGTGGAGGACCAGCCGGACCCCGCGGACCTGAGCCTGATCGGCGACAACCTGCGCGAGTACAACCGCGAGCAGGTGGGCGCTTCCGGCTTCCAGCGGCTCGCCGTCTTCCTGCGCGACGAGAGCGGCGCCATCGCCGGCGGGCTCGTTGGTGGGACGTATTGGGGCTGGCTCCACGTGGACCTGCTCTGGGTGCGCGAAGACCTGCGGCACCTGCGTCAGGGCAGCGCCCTCCTGCAAGCGGCGGAGCAGGCAGCCATCGAGCGCGGCTGCTGCGGGTCTCACCTGGACACCTTCAGCTTCCAGGCGCTGGGGTTCTACCTGAAGCACGGGTACACCGTGTTCGGGGAGCTGGAGGGGATCCCACCCGGGCACAGCCAGTACTTCTTGCGCAAGACGCTTGCGAGGGGCGAAAGCGAGATGCCGCTGGCGGAGCGGTTCGCCCAGGTGCTGGAGTAAGCCGTCCGGCGCACCGTGCCCCGGCTCCCGTTCCGATGCCTCCATTGTGCTATAAGGGGACGGGCACCGCTGCCCGCTACAGGAAGAGTCGCATGTCACAGATCGAGAACGAGAAGAGCCGTACCACCACCGCCGGGCCGGGCCGGGCCCCGCACCGCGCCATGCTCCGCGCCGTCGGGTTCCTCGACGACGATTTCGACCGGGCGATGGTCGGGGTCGCGAACCTGCACAGCGATATCACCCCGTGTAACGCGCACCTGGACCGCGTCTCCCGCAAAGCGTACGAGGGGGTCCGCGCGGGCGGCGGCGTGCCGCAGATCTACGGAGCGCCTACCGCCTCCGACGGGATCATGATGGGCCACCAGGGCATGCGGTACAGCCTGGTCTCCCGCGAAGTGATCGCGGACAGTATCGAGGTGGTCTCCGGCGGCATGAACCACGACGGCGTCGTGGCCGTGGGCGGCTGCGACAAGAATATGCCGGGCTGCGTGATGGGGATCGCGCGGCTGAACGTGCCGAGCGTGTTCGTCTACGGCGGGAGCATCATGCCGGGCAACGGCCCGGACGGCTGCGACATCGACATCGTCTCCATGTTCGAGGCGGTGGGCCGCCACCAGGCGGGCACGCTGGATGAGGCCGGAGTGCACGAGCTGGAGTGCGGCGCCTGTCCCGGCGCGGGCTCCTGCGGCGGGATGTATACCGCCAACACCATGAGCTCCGCGATCGAAGCGATGGGCCTCTCGCTGCCGTGGGGCGCCACCAACCCGGCGGTGTCCGCGGCGAAAGAGCGCGAAGCGTTCCTCGCCGGCAAGGCGGTGGTGCAGCTCGTGCGGGAGAACATCCGCCCGCGAGACATCATCACCCGGAAGTCGCTGGAGAACGCCTACACGCTGGTGCTGGCGCTGGGCGGCTCCACCAACGCGGTGCTGCACCTGATGGCGATCGCCCGGGAAGCCGAGGTGGAGTGGACCCTCGCCGACTTCGAGCGGATCGGTCAGAAGGTGCCGCACCTGGCGGACCTGAAGCCCGGCGGCCGCTACGTGATGAACGACCTCCACCAGGCCGGTGGCACCCCGCCGGTGCTCAAGGCGCTGCTGGACGCCGGCATGCTGGACGGTGACTGCATCACGGTTACCGGCCACACGCTGGCCGAGAACCTGAAGGACGTGCGCAGCATCTACGAGCGGAACCAGAAGATCGTGATGCCGCTGGACAAG
>JAJFMS010000915.1 GCA_020696885.1 Armatimonadota bacterium
CGGACCACGTTAGCCTGGAACACGCGAATCTCCGTGACGCCGCAGGTCTCGGCGCCACGCTCTCGAAGGAACCAACCGAACTTGTCCAGCAGCCCACGGCGGGACACGAGGCTCCGCTGCGAATGCTCTCGGATCTCCCCATCATCCGGCCAGGTTCCCGCCCACAGGTCGAGGCCGGCGATCTCCAGGGTGTCGTCAGAAACCGGCGATGGTTGCGCGCTTGTCACCAAGTGCCGCTCCGTTCCTGAGAAACGAAGGGCAGAACCCGGTGGATGTGCTATTTCCAGGCACGGATTGGCGCAGTGCCTGTCGTTAGTTACGCCCCCGAACGGATTCGAACCGCTGACGCCCTCCTTAGGACGGAGGCGCTCTATCCCCTGAGCTACGGAGGCCGGATCACCAGCCTGATTATAGGGACGAGACTGTACGCCGGTCAAGCTTCCCGGAGGAGCGGCCTCCTCGGCCCGCCGAACCCATGCAAGAACCCGCGGCCGGCCGTATCGAATCGGGGCTCCCGGCCGTTCCATGCACAGACCGTCTCGCTCTACGGTCTGGGTCCACGCACATGGTTACCTTCTTCCGCATCGTTCCGGCTTCACGCAAGGCCCTGGTGTTCCTCGGAGTCCTGGGGGCGCTGTTCCTGGGTCTCGCGGTGCTGTTCGCGTCCTTCGGCTGGAGCGCCCGGCGCACGCAGCTCACTGTCAGTGCGGCTGGGCTCCGGATCGACGGCCCGTACGGGCGCGCCCTCCCCGCGGCGGACCTGAACCTCACCGGAGCCCGCCGGGTGGACTTCGCCCGAGAGCCGGGCCTGCAGCCGGTCACCCGCACCAACGGCATCGGGCTCCCCGGCTACCTCGCGGGGTGGGTGCGGCTCCGGGACGGCGGCAAGGCGCTGGTCTTTCTTACGGACCCCAGCCGCGTGGTCGCGGTGCCGACCACCCGCGGCTATGTGGTGCTGGCCAGCCTGGAGGAGCCGGACCGCTTCCTCCAGGTGCTGCGCGAGCCCCGGGGCGACGAGGTCTTCCCGGTGGTGCCGGCGTCGGGGGCGACCCTCTGGTTCACGGCCGGTTTCGCGCTGTTGATGCTGGCCACGGCCGGGCTGATGGCTTACCTCGCGGCGCTCTGCCGGAACGTGCGCTACGAGGTGGGGCCGGCCGGGCTGCGAATCGTGGGGATGTATGGGCGGATGATCCCGATCGCATCGCTGCTGCTGGAAGAGGCCCGGCAGGTTGATCTCGGCGAGGAGCGATCCCTGCAGCCGGTGCTCCGCACCAACGGCGCCGCCGTGCCGGGGTTCCTGGCGGGGTGGGTCCGGCTGGGCAGCGGCGCGAAGGCGCTCGTGTTCCTGACCGACTTCCGCCGCGTGGTCTACGTCCCTACGCGCGACCGGTACGCGCTGCTGCTCAGCGTGGAAGAGCCGGACCGCCTGCTCACCGCCCTCCGCGAAGCGGCGTAGGTCGCCGCGGCGTTACCAATCGGAGCAGAAACCGCAAACGAGGACGGAGTAATGGACTGCTGGAGTATTGGAGTGTTGGTGCCTGCTACTCCAGCATCCCAACACTCCATTACTCCAGCACTCCTGGAACCTCAGAACAGCCGCGTGATCGGGGTCCCGTCGTTGATCACGAGGGGGCGACCTTCCATGTCGATGATCTCCGCGCGTGGGTCCACGCCCAGGGCGTGGTACACCGTGGCGGCCACGTCGTTCGGGTAGAACGCTTCGCCGTCGGGAAAGCCGGCCACTTCGTCGGACTGACCCACCACCGTGCCGCCGCGGATGCCGCCGCCGGCCAGGGCCATGGACCAGCAGTTCTGCCAGTGGTTCCGCCCGCCCGGGTTCGCTGCGTTCACCGCGGCTCCGGTCACGGAGCGGCCCAGAATCGGGTTCCGCCCCATCTCGGACATCGCCAGGATCAACGTCTCCTGCAGCAGCCCGCGGGACTCCATGTCTTCCAGCAGCACGCTGAACGCCTGGTCCCAGGGCGGTACCTGGCTCTTCAACGGGCGGTCTTCGTCGTTGTGCCAATCCCAGCTATTCATCGGGCCCATGTTCGCCTGCACGAAGCGCACCCCCGCCTGCAGCAGCCGCCGGGAGAGCAGCAGCGTCTGCCCGTAGAGGTGCCGGCCGTAGCGGTCCCGCAAGGCGTCCGGCTCCTTGGAGAGGTCGAACGCGTCGCGTGTCCGGGAAGAGGTGGTGATCTCGAACGCCCGCTGGTTCACGGCGTCCAGCTTGCCGATCACCGGGTCTCGCTCCAGGTCGCGGCGGTAGTGGTCCACCTCGGCCAGCAGTTGGCGCCGCTGGGAGATCCGGTCCACCGTCATCCCGGCCATCGGCATCAGGTCCGGCACGCGGAAAGAGGGGTTGTTCGGGTCGCCGCTCAGCAGCCAGGGGTCGTACTTGCCGCCCAGCATCCCCGCGGATTCCCCGGAGAACGGCATCCCGGCGTTGGTCATGCGGATCGGCAGGTGGAGGCTGCACGGGAGCCCGCTGCTCACCGGCTTGAGGGCGGAGATCACGGAGCCGAGGGACGGCCAGTCCCGGCGGCTGTCGTGGATGCCCGCTCCGGGGATTCGCTTCCGCAGGCCGGCCAGCATCTTCTGGTGCCCGATCTCGTGGTTGTCATCCTCGGCGCCCAGCGTGAGGGAGCGGATGAGCGCCACGTGGTGCATCTGCTTCGCCGTTTGCGGCAGCACGTGGCCGATGTCCACTCCGGAGGCGCTGGTCTTGATCGGCAGGGCGGTGCCCTTTGCCTGCGTGGGGGAGTCCGGCTTCACATCCCAGAGCTGCATCTGGGAAGGGCCGCCCGGCAGCCAGATCACCAGCACGTGCTTCGCCTTACCGAACCCGGCGCCCGCCGAGGAGGCGAGCGCGGGCCGGGGGCTTTGCAGCTCTTCCAGCGTGAGGCCCAGCGCGGCGCTGAAGCCGACCTGCAGCACTTCCCGGCGACAGAACCCGATCCGGTGCTGGTGTGGAATCCGTTGTGGGCTGCGCATGCACGTTCCCCTGCCGCACGAAC
>JAJFMS010000916.1 GCA_020696885.1 Armatimonadota bacterium
CCCAGGACCTACCGGGCGATCCCAGCACCTACTTCTTTTTGCCGAAGCGGTGGGAGTAGCCGACCTGGATGATGTAGTCCGCGAACGTCGCGTCCCCTTCCACGTCCGCGAAGTCCTTCGGCCGGTTGCGCTGGGTGGCTACCGGCACCGTGATGGAGAAGGTGTCGTTGCCGCGGGAGTAGACGAGCCCCGGTTCCACGAAGATCGCGTAGCCCGGTCGCCGGAAGCCGTTGCTGTCCCCGAACAGGTCTTCCACCGGCACGCCTTCGATGCGCGCGCCCAGGAGCACGCTCAGCCCCCGCGCCTTCTTGATCGGCACCGCCACTCCGGCCCGGGCCAGGTACTGGTCCGGCACCGAGTTGACGGCCCGGTAGCGGCTGGCCGGCGGGATGGTTGGCAGCAGGTTATCCAGGATGGACGGCGTGCCGTTGGTATCCCGAGGATTAATCAGGTAGCTGCCGAAAGCGTAGGCCGTCACGTCGCCCCAACTCCGGAACGCCTGCAGGTCCAGCACCACGCCGGTGCCGCCATCCCCGGGCTGGATGGACTGGTCCACCGGCTTCACCTGGGAGTTGCCACCGGTGATATCCGGGAACCGGTCCTTCGCGTCGTACTTACCGGTCGGGAGCTTCAGGCCCACGCCCAGCATCACGTTGCCGTGGTGGTTGTGCTCGCAGTCCAGCAGCCAGCGCCGCGCGGAGAGGGTGATGTCGCCGATGCCCTCGGTGCTCTGGGTGTACCGTGGGCCGGGATCCGGCTGGATCGGCAGCGGGATAGACCAGCTTCCGTAGAGCAGGATCGGGATGCTCAGGGAAAGGTTAGTCTGCCGGTCCAGGGCATAGGTGGCGCCCAGGTCCAGGATCTGCTGCCGGTTGACGACGTTGTTGCGGTTCTTCTCGCGTTCTACCTGCTCTTCGGTGCCGCTGAAGTGCCGGAAGGAGCGGAGCCACCGGAAGCTGGTGTTGAGCTGCCAGTCACCGCGGAGGAGGTAGGGGTCTTGATCCGCGCCAATCACGGGCGCGGTCTGGCGGGCGACGATTCAGCCCTGGGCCCAGGCATGCCGGCTGGGAAGGAGTGAGCCGAGCAGCGTGAGCCCGAAGACCAGCAGATGATGAGTGGCGGTGCGTGTTAGCTTCATGGATTCCTCGGAGTTAGCCGGCACGATTGCCGTGCCGTAAGCTTGCTGCAGTTCGAGAAGACGAACCGTGAAAGTACCTTAAGCAAACGGCCCGCGGTCACCCCCCGGGGTGACCGCGGGCCGTTTGCAGCCACGGGGCCGGTGGGTTAGTGTCCGTCGGGGATGTAGTCCTTGCTCATCCCGAGCTCTTCGGGGGCGTGCAGGCGCAGCATCAGCGTGTCCACGTCCTTCGGGATCTCGCTGCGGGTGGCGGTGCTCACGCTCCACATCAGGAAGAGCGCCAGCGGCACGCCCCAGATGGCAGGCTGCTCCATCAGCGTGCGGACGATCGGGTCCGGCGCCAGCGTCAGCACCTTCTTGTCGATGAGCATCGTGGTGATGATCGCGCTCAGACTGGTCAGTCCGCCGATCAGCATGCCGGCGGCCGCACCCTTGGCGGTGAGGCCGCGCCACCAGGCGCCCAGCAGCAGGAGCGGGAAGTAGCTGGCCGCGGCGATGGCGAATGCCCAGCCCACCAGGAGGGCGATGTCCCAGCTTTCCGCCATCAGGCCCAGGGCGGTGGCGAGTGCTCCCACCACCACGGCCGCCACCTTGAACGCCAGCAGGCGCTGCTCCGGGCTGGACTGTGGGCGGAGGATGGTGCCGTAGATGTCGTGGGCCACAGCGCTGGACATGGAGACCAGCAGACCGCTGAACGTGGACATGAAGGCCGCGAACGCCCCGGCCGCGGTGACGCCGGCCAGGATCTCGCCCCAGATGTTCCCCAAGATCCGCGGCGTCTCGATGACCACGGCGTCCGTGCGACCGTTCGCGTAGAGGCCGGGCATCAGGTCGCGGCCCAGGGTGCCCCACATCGCCGGGAAGACGTAGAAGACGCCGATCAGCACCATCACCAGCATGGTGGTCCGCTTGGCGGAACGCCCGTCCGGGTTGGTGTAGAACCGCACCAGGATGTGCGGCAGGCCTGCCGTGCCGAAGATGAGGCCGACCACCAGCGAGAACGTGTAGAGCAGCGGGAAGCCGTGCTTGTTGGTGAGCCCGCCGAAGGCGCGGATCCAGTCCAGGTTGGAGACCGTGCCCGCCGCCGGGCTGCCGGCGAGGAAGCGGACCTTCACCGGGTCCACGAACTCCAGCTTGGCCCCGGTAAGCACCGGATGGTCCGCCTTCATTACGGGCTGGCCGCCGTGCATCACCGGCGCCGGCTGGAACGTGGCGGTATCGCCGGCGTGCCAGATGATCTGGTTGGTGGCCTTGCCGCCGGACTCGACTGTCCGGTTCATGAGCGGACGGACGAACTGGGTGGCGGGGATCGGGTCTTCGCCCTCTTTGGCCTTCCGGGCGGGGGTGATCGCCTTGACCCTGGCGTCCGTGACGAACTGCAGTGTGGTGGGACCCGCGGACGACAGCGAGAGGGCATCCCCGGCTTTGAACGGGCGCTCGGTGTCCTTCTGGAAGTGCGGCACCGCCGTGGGGTTGCCCTGGATCCGGCTCATGAGCTGGCTGTAGCCGCCGAACACCGCCATCAGCACGAACACCGGCACGGCAATGGCGAACAGCTTCAGCCAGTACTGGAACGCCTGAACAAAGGTGATCCCCTTCATCCCGCCCAGCGCCACGTTGAACGAGATGATGATCCCGACGAGGATCACGCCCACCGAGTAGTGCGTGCCCAGGATACTTGTCATCGTCACGCCGGCGCCCTTCATCTGCGGCATCGTGTAGAAGAAGCCGATGAGGAGCACGAACGTCACGGCGATCTTCCGGAACACCGGGCTGTTGAACCGCCCCTCCGCAAAGTCCGGGATCGTGTAGGCGCCGAAGCGGCGCAGCGGGCCG
This sequence comes from Armatimonadota bacterium, assembly GCA_020696885.1. The sequence goes on from JAJFMS010000916.1 coordinate 2,975, forward strand.
GCGATGAACAGCAGCAGGAACAGGTACCCCGTGGCGTAGCCG
>JAJFMS010000917.1 GCA_020696885.1 Armatimonadota bacterium
CGCAGGCCGGCCTGCCGCACCCGGGGACCATGGCACGAGTAGCAGCGCTCCGCCAGCAGCGGCCGGATCTTGCTCTCGAAGAACGCCGTTTGCTCCCCCGTCGGCTTCGGGACTACGGGCGAGACGGGAGCGGCCAGGGACGCCAATCCGCTACCCAGGCCCAGGCCTACCAGCAAGGCCATGGACCACCAGCATCGTTGCCGATTCACTCGCCTCATCCGCACCCGCTTCCCCGTTGACCCGCATTACGCGCGGCGCACCCGCCATCTGGAGGACGTCTCGGAGCGCGAGAAGTTGCAGCCGCTCCGTTGCTGCCGTGCCTCAGCGAGCCTGGAGCGCCGCCACGAGGGCTCGGGCGCGCTCCGGATCGACCCCGTTGCCTGCCACGCCCTCCACGTTGATGGCGCTGCCGACGATGGCGCCGTCCGCTACCGCCAGCGCTTCGGAGACCGTGTCAGGGGTGATGCCGCTGCCGATAAGGACCGGCGCCCCGGAAACGGCGCGCTTCACCAGCTCCACCCTCGCCAGGTCGGTCGGTTTGCCGGTGCCGCTGCCGGTCACGATCAGCGCGTCAGCCAGGCCGCGGTGGAAGGCATCCTCGGCGGACTGCTCCAGCTCCGCGCCGGGAAACGGCGCGGCGTGCTTCACCCAGACGTCCGCGAAGATCGCCACCTCGACGCCCAGGTGCCGGCGGAGGCGGGTCGTCTCGAACGCGCGGCCGGTGAGGAGGCCCTGGTCCGTAGCCATCACGCCGGTGTGCACGTTGATCCGGACGAAGCGGGCTCCCGTGGCGGCAGCAATCGCCACGGCGCCGGGGCCGTCGTTGCGGAGCAGGTTGACGCCCACCGGCAACCGCGTGGCGCGGACCACCTCGCGCACGCACACGCTCATCGCCGCGAGGGTCTCCGCCGGCACGGACTCCGGGTAGAACGGCACGTCGCAGTAGTTCTCTACCACCATGCCGTCCAGCCCCGCGGCTTCCAGCGCCGCCGCGTCTGCCACGGCGCGCTCCAGTACGGCGTCCATCGACCCACCCCAGCCGGGGGAGCCGGGCAGCGGCGCCAGGTGGACCATCCCGATCAGGGGCCGGGAGACAGGGAACAGCTCGGAGAGGGGGATGCGGTTCATCGAAGTTGGCCCATCAAGATCCGGAAAGGTTGGAGAGCAAGCGACACGGGTCGCAGCGGAAGTCGAACCGGTCGTGCTCTCGTTCGGCCAGTCTCCACGCGCCGCCGCACGCCGGACAGGGCTGGGTGGCATCCGCAGCCCGGCGCCGCATGCGATAGCGATGCAGGTAATAGTACACCGGGAGTCCCGTAGCGGCCTCGATCTTCCGGCAGACCGCTCGGCCCTGGCGGGAGAGACTGCTCTCCGGTTGGCCCATCTCTCGGAGCCCGAACCGCTCCCCGGTTCGGCAGTTCATCTGGAGGTGGTCGCACGCCTGGTAGTCGCTCTGCCAGGACGTCACGTCGTGGAACTCCTCGTCGGCGGTGGGCGGAACGGAGTAGAGCGGCACCGGCTGGAAGCAGTCCGCGCAGCGCAGCGGGGATTCCAGGCATACGTAGGTGGTGTAGAGGATGAACCCGGAGCGCGCCGGGCAAGCGCAGGGGTCCGCGCCGAGCGGGTCCACTCCCAGAAGACGTACCGCCGGAGTGCGAAGTCCCACTGCCTCCAGGCGAGAAAGCCGGTTGATCACCCAGCGGCTGGCATGCGCTTCGGCTAGCGCCTCTTCGTGCGGGATCATCGCCACGACCCGGTAACCCGCCGCCTCGTGAATGATCGGGTGCTCCCGGCCGAGGACCTGACCGTTCAGACGTAGTGCGGAGAGCAGCTCGTCCACGGCCTCGGCAGCCTCCTCGGAGCCCTGCGCGGTGATGAATTCGAAGAAGAGGTCGGCTATGTGCATCGGATTGGAGGGAGCACGATCAACGCAACGGCGCGGTTGCCGCGGAGTCACGCAGCCAAACGGGCACGGCATTACGCTGATGGTTGCCGTCTCCGGTAGGTGCTGCCCGGATGCCTCCGGGACTCCGGGCAACCGCGCGGGCACGAGCGCTGTCAGGCCAAGAAAGCACCGTTGCCGGTAGTCGTCTGTGCCAGCAGTTCCAGCTTCCGGCACGCCCTTCCGTTGCGCCAGGCCGCTCTGGGCGTCAGTCCTCGTCCGGTAGGAGTACCTCGGGCGTCCACTCGGAGGGCAGCCGGGTGTAGGCGTCGTCGATCATCCAGGAGTCCCAGCCGCGCGCGGCATCGCACACCCGGGTCCAGTTGGAGGGATGCGCCTGGGCCAGGTCCCATGCCAGCACCAGCGCGAACCGCTCCACCGGCACGCTGCGGGGCGGCGCGTCTTCCTCCTCATCGTCCAGCCAGGCGGCGGAGCTGGCCGGCATCAGGCGGGGGAAGGTGATCGGCTGCAGCAGCGCCTCTCCGGGGTGGGTGACCTCCACTTCGTAGAGGTCTTCCTCTTCTGGATCACCGCCCGCCCGCTCGTCGAACAGTCCCTCGGAAAGAAAGGTGGCTCGAACGGTAAGCAAGCCGGGGACTTCCAGGTCCACATCTTCACCGTGGACCGCTACGACCGGACGTGGGATTGGCATTTTGGATAACGGCTCAGGGCCCCAGCAGCTCGGTGACTGCCACCGCGGCGGAGGGTGCGGCCAACGGCATGACCTCGTCGCCCCTGCGGAACACGCGGCGGTTTGCGAATCCCCCTCCGTGCGGCTCGCGGTAGACTTCCAGGCACTCCTCGCGCAGGTTCATGATCCAGTACTCCCGGATGCCCGCCCCCGCGTAGGCTCGGAGTTTGGCGCCCCGATCGTAATCCAGGGAGCTATCGGCCACCTCTACGACCAACAGGGCGTCGTCCTGATCCGGGGAGCGATCCTCGTCGTCCTCGCTGCGACCCCGGCTGCCGCTTGCCTCCGGCTGCGGGTCGTTGTAGGCACTCAGGCGGACCGTTTTCTCCTGCCGGCAGTGAAACGGCTCCGGCCAGGCAAGCCGGCCGAGGCACGCAGCGATC
>JAJFMS010000040.1 GCA_020696885.1 Armatimonadota bacterium
GTCGGCAGGCCGCGCTTGAGCTCCTCTGCGTCGGTGAACCCCTGGCGGAGCACCCGTGAGGCGCTGAGCTGGTAGGTTCCGGCCGGCAGCCGGAGCGTGGGGGCCGTGTAGTCGCTGGCGTCGCCCGTCCAGCCCGGCTCCCGCAGGATGACCGCGGGCGACGCCAGCGGAGCCGACATCACCTCCCCCGCGGTCAGGATGAACGTCTCCGACCCCGCGTAGCCTGCGTCGGAGTCCCGGGTCCGGAAGACGATCCGCTCGGCGAGGCGCTCGGCTCCCCAGACGATCGGCGCGTAGTTGTCCACCTGGATGCTCTTGCCGGTGGTGTTCCGCAGCACGATCTCGGCGCGGAGCGGCTCGCCCTGGCGGTAGATGAGCCGGCCGGAGGGAATCCGGATGCCGGCCTGGAGGCCTTCCCGCACCTCGCCCCAGGCCACGGCGGCCGGCTCCGGCGCCGCTTTCGAGGACCCCACGGCCAGCGCCGAGAGCAGCAGCGCCGCGATGGTGACGGCGGTTTGGGAAAGGACGAGCTTCCGGTTCATCGATCTGCCTCCAGGCCTGGGGTTAGCGCACGGTTTCCCCTTGGATGCGGGATGGATGTTCCGAGTTACAGTTGGGCATGCCGGGTGGGAACGGAGGTGCGTAGGAACTCCCTCGCGCGGCGCCCAACCCTAAGCGGGGTTCGCCGTAGAACCGCCCAAGCCATTTTAGAGGTCATCCATGAAGGTCAATGAACCGGTGAACCGCCTGCGCGGCTCACTTCCGAAGATCGGGATCCGCCCGACGATCGACGGCCGCTTCGGCGGCGTGCGGGAATCGCTGGAAGGGCAGACAATGGGCATGGCGGAGAACGTCGCCCGGTTGCTGCAGGAGAACGTACGGCACGCGTCCGGCCAGGTGGTCGAGGTCGTCATCGCCGACACCTGCATCGGCAACGTCTCCGAGGCCGCGAAGTGCGCGGAGAAGTTCAAGCGGGAAGGCGTGGGCGTCTCGCTCACCGTCACGCCGTGCTGGTGCTACGGCTCAGAAACGATGGACATGGACCCCCAGATCCCGAAGGCGGTCTGGGGCTTCAACGGCACCGAGCGGCCGGGCGCGGTCTACCTGGCGGCGGTGCTCTCCGGGCACACCCAGAAGGGCCTCCCCGCCTTCGGCATCTACGGGCACGAGGTCCAGGACTCGTCCGACACTTCGATCCCCGAGGACGTGCAGGCGAAGATCCTCCAGTTCGCACGCGCCGGGTTGACCGTTGCCACGATACGCGACTCCTCCTACCTCGCGATGGGCGGCGTCTCGATGGGCATCGCGGGCTCCATCGTGGATCAGGAGTTCTTCCAGGACTACCTGGGCATGCGCTGCGAGACGATCGACATGACCGAGTTCGTGCGCCGTATGGACCGGGGTATCTTCGACCCCGAGGAGTTCGATCGGGCCCTGGCGTGGGTGCAGGAGAACTGCCCCGAGGGCCTGGACTGGAACCAGCCGGAGAAGCAGCGCACCCGCGAGCAGAAGGACGAAGACTGGGCGCGGTGCGTGAAGATGGCGCTCATCGCCCGCGACCTGATGAACGGCAACCCGAAGCTGGCGGAGCTCGGCTTCCCCGAAGAGGCGGAAGGTCACAACGCGCTGGCCGGCGGCTTCCAGGGCCAGCGGCAGTGGACGGACCACTTCCCGAACGGCGACTTCCTGGAAGCGATCCTCACCACCTCGTTCGACTGGAACGGCATCCGCCAGCCCTACACGGTGGCTACGGAAAACGACGCGCTGAACGGCGCCTCGATGCTGCTGGCCCACCAGCTCACCGGCACGGCGCAGCTCTTCGCGGACGTGCGCACCTACTGGAGTCCGGACGCGGTGCAGCGCGTCACCGGCCACCAGCTCAGCGGCGCCGCGGAGAACGGGATCCTCCACCTGATCAACTCCGGCCCCGCGGCGCTGGACTGGACCGGCGAGATGGCTCGCGACGGCCAGCCGGTGCTGAAGCCGTGGTGGGAGATCACCCCGGAAGAGGCGCAGCAGTGCCTTTCAGCGACGAAGTGGTGCCCCTCGATGGTGGAGTACTTCCCGTGCGGCGGCTGGTCGACCGACTTCCTCACCCGTGGTGGGATGGAGGTCACCATGTTCCGCCTGAACCTGGTGAAGGGCCTCGGCCCGGTGCTGCAGATCGCCGAGGGGTGGACGGTCGAGCTGCCGGAAGACGTCCACCGCACGCTGGACGAGCGCACCAACCCCACCTGGCCGACCACCTGGTTCGCGCCGCGGCTTACCGGGGCCTACCCGTACGGCGACGTCTACAGCGTAATGAACAGCTGGGGCGCCAACCACGCCACCATCTGCTTCGGGCACGTAGGCGGGGACCTGATCACCCTGGCCTCGATGCTCCGCATTCCGGTGGACATGCACAACGTGCCGGAAGAGCGCGTGTTCCGGCCGAGTAGCTGGTCCCGCTTCGGCGCGCTGGAGCCTCAGGGTGCGGACTATCGCGCCTGCGCCACGTACGGCCCGCTCTACCGGTAACCGCAGGGAAACCGGGAGCGGGTTCTGCTCTTGCGAGAGTAGAACCCGCTCCCCGTCTTCCCGGTCATTGCGAGCCGCCCGCCGCCCCACGGGCCCTTCGCCGTGCTCCCAAGGCGGCGTGGCAATCCCGAAGGTTGCGAAGTACCCGGTCATGGATGCTTCGGCACAGGCAGGATCCGTACCCGTCTGGGATCGCCACAGGCGCAAACTGCGCGCCTTCGCGATGACAGCAACTCTACCGGCCGGCAGCGGCCGACATGCCCTCCTCCGCCAGCGCCACCGCGATCGCGTCCTCTACCGGCTTCGCGCCGGAGGCCACGGAGCCGGGGAAGTTGTTGATCAGCACGCTGAACACCAGCCGCTCGCCGGAGCGTGTGGTCACGTAGCCCCCGAGCGCGGTGACGTGGCCGAGAGAGCCGGTTTTGGCGGCCACGTTCTTCTCGGCGAGCGTGCCTTTCATGCGGCGGCGTAGGGTACCGTCCACACCGGCGAGCGGCAGCGACTTCACGAACACCTCCCGCCACGGCTGCCGGTCCACCCACAGCAGCAGCTCGCTCACGCTGCGGGAGGTAACCAGGTCCATCCGCGATAGCCCGCTGCCATCGTTCACGCGGACGCCGCCGGTTTGCACGCCGATCTCCTTGAGCCAGCCTTCCACCACCGTGCTGCCGGTATCGGCGTCGCCGGACTGCTTGCAGGTGTAGCCGATCTCCTTCAGCAGCAGCTCCGCGATCAGGTTGTCACTCGGCTTATTCAGCAACGGCAGAATCTCCGCTAGCGGCACAGAGTGGTGTGCCGCCAGCTCCACCGGCTCCTTGGGCGCCTTCTCCCGCCGGATGTCCCCGACCACCACGATCCCACGCTCTGCCAGCAGCTTCTTGAAGAGACCGGCCGCGTACAGCTCCGGCTCCTCCATCGTGACTTCCCGGTCCGTCACCGGGTCGCCGCCCGCGGCGATCGTCCCGCTTACAACCACTTCATTTCGCGCCCGGCGGCGGCTGATGCGCACCGCGGTCCGGCTGCCCGCCGCACCGGTGGTCACCCGGTTTTCCACCGTGACGTAACCCGCCAGCGGCTTCACGTCGATCTGCGCCGGTGCGCCTTCCCGGCCCGGTGAGACGCTCACGAGCAGGACGTTGCGGTTGACCGTCAGGGCGGTGATCTGGGCGCTGTAGTAGAACGGCTCGTCGTCCGAGTTCCACGCCACGCCCAGGCGCTCATCGTCGTAGCGGTAGTCGTCCGCTACCAGCCCTCCGGTAACCCGCTTGACCCCCTGGGCCTTCAGCGCCTCCGCCAGCTTTTCCAGGTGCGGCGTCTCCAGCACCGGGTCGCCGCCGCCCTGCAGGATGAGGTCGCCGGCCACCACGCCATCAGAATTCGGCTTGGCGGCGGCCAGGACGCGGGTGGTGAAGCGGAAGTCGGGTCCCAACTTCGCCATCGAGGCCGCGGATGTGAACAGCTTCATGTTAGAAGCCGGGTTCATCGATAGGTCAACGTTCCGCTCGTAGAGAACCTGACCGCGGGACGGCGACACCACGCGCACGGCCGCCAGGGTATGCGGCCCGAGCCGCTGCAGGGCCGCGTCGATCCGTGCGGTCAGCGGCGTCTCGGCACTCACTGCGGAGGCCAGGAGCAGTCCCAGCACGCCGAGGGGGATTCCGGCGCGGCGTTGTCGGTTCGTCATCCACATCTTCAGCACCTCATCCGGAGCCTCGCGCTCCCCCACGCTCATGCTTGAAATCGTTGAACTCACCGCCGCGCCGCGGAACCTACCCATGAAGAGCCCGTTCGAGAGCGCGCTGCGCCGCTCGACGGTCGCCGAGAACGTCCTGGTCACCGCGCGCCTCTCCGACGGTACCGTCGGCTACGGCGAAGGCTCGCCCGCGGACTACGTCACCGGCGAGACACCTGCCGGCGCGCTGGCGGACGTGCTGGCCACCGCTCCGGCCCTCCGTGGGCTGGACGTCCGCCGCACCGCCCGCTGGAGCGCCGCCCTGGGCGAGGCGCTGCCGCACTCCCCCACCGCGAGCTGCGCGATCGAGATGGCGCTGCTGGACGCGCTCACCCGCACGCTGGGGGTGCCGCTCTGGATCTTCCTCGGCGGCGGCGTCTCGGAGGTCCGCACCGACCTCACCGTCCCGATCACGGACACCGACACCGCCGGCCGCATCGCCACGGAGGCGCGGGGGCTGGGCTACCGGTCGCTCAAGATCAAGGTCGGCGGCCCGAACCGGGACGAGGACCTCGCCCGGGTGCGCGCGGTCTCCGCCGGGGCTCCCGGCGCCGGCATCCGCCTCGACGCCAACCAGGGATTCGACGCACCGGGCGCGCTTGCCTTCCTCCAGGAGTGCGAGCGGCTCGGGATTCCGGTGGAGATCATGGAGCAGCCGGTGCCCCGGGACGACTGGGACGCGCTGGCCGAGGTGACCCGTCACAGCTTGGTCCCGGTGATCGCAGACGAGGCGGTGGTGGATGCCCGGGCCGCCCTCCGGGTGGCCGCAACCGGCGCGGCCCATGGGGTGAACATCAAGCTCGCCAAGGCCGGCATCCTCGGCGCGATGCAGATCGTTACCATCGCCCGCACGGCGGGGCTGAAGCTGATGCTGGGGTGCATGCTGGAGTCGCTGCTCGGCATCGGCGGCGCGCTCCACGTGGCCTGTGCGGCCGGCGCCTTCGACTACCTGGACCTGGATGCCCACGCCCTCATCGGCATCACCCCCACCGGCCTCCCGTTCGCGCAAGACGGTGACATCCTCCGCGTCAGTAACACCGTCCCCGGAATCGGCTGGACCCCCGAGATCGGGTAGGCACCTTCCCGCTCCACCACTCCATCCTCGCGGGCGGCTCCGTCTCCTGTCCGCAAGGGCAACAGGCCGCCGGACGACAATCGTCATCCGGCGGCCTGTTGCTCCTACGTCATCACCCGAAGGCTAACACGGCGTTCAGGAAGACACGGGGAAGCATGTTGATGAGGTGGGTGGCCGCCGGGCACTTGCTGCTGTCGGCACTTTCCCATTTCCGCGTTTCCCCATTTCCCGGCGAACGCGGTGCTACGGAAGCCTCGCGTCCCACTCCGAATGGGCCGTGTTCTTGCGAGCCTTCACGTGGCCATCCAGGAAGAGCACGTTCGCGGTTTCCGAGTGCCGGTAGGCGACCGATCCCTTCTGCATGCTCGTGGCGCCCATCGGGCAGTCGGCGCCGGTGGTGGTGTGATCGTGGGAGGCGCCGCCGCAGTCATCCGCGGCAAAGTTCCAGATCTCCGGGGTGCCGGCATCGAGCAGGGCAATCCGATCCGCCGGCTTCTGTACCACAGCCATGGAGACGCCGGACGCCGAGCTCGTGCCACCCGGCATCGCGAGACCGCCGTCGTTTGCGCCGTAGGACATGCGCAGGGTGAAGAGGCCCGGCCCGGTGCCGGCGGGCATCCACGCGCGCTTCCAGGTGGTGGTGTACACGGTACCCTGGCTCGGGCAGACCCAGATCCCGGCGTTCTTCACGTACGGGTTCATCAGGTCCGGAAACCAGCTGAGCATCGTGTTGGCCGGATAGTCCTGGTAGACGAAGCACGGGGTCAGGAACTCATCGTAGTCCTGCCCGTACATCGCCATCGCAGTGCCTACCTGCTTCAGATTGCTGCGACAGCTCGTGGCGCGGGCTGCTTCCCGCGCTTTGGCGAAGACCGGGAACAGAATGGCCGCAAGAATGGCGATGATGGCGATGACGACGAGTAGCTCGATCAGGGTGAAGCCGCGTGTGCCCGGCTTACCCGTCAGGCTGATTCTTTTCATGGCGTTCTCCTTTACCTGGAAGGAACGATGGTTGGGGAATGAGTGAACCGTAGAAGCTGTGCGGTGGCAACCTACTTCGGCGGCGCTACCGGGAGGCCGCTTCCGCCGGCCGCGGTGGATGCAGGGTCCTCCTTGTAGACCGGTTTGCCGCCGGCGCCTACCGCCGGTGATCCTCCGGCCTCGCCCTGCACGCGCTCCGCATCGGACCCTCCGCCGCAGCCGGAGAGGGCCAGGGAGAGCACAAACACGGACAGGATCGCCAGCATGCCCGCTCGACGGCTGTTTGCCGCATTGGATGACATTTTTATCAGTACTCCTCGTTCGATCCGGCTCTGTGGGTGCAGCCGGTTATCCGTTGCTTGATCCGCGATTACTCGCCGGATCCGGCGACGACAGCAACTCAACGTTCTATAGGTCGCGGCTGCCACGTCATAAAGTACGTCATCAATTCGAGCTAATACTCGCGCGATTTGTACTCTATTCGACCGAAACTGTTTCGCAAATGTTAACGGGTATTTCACCATGCACCGAATAGATCGTGCGTGAATCGGTAGATGTTACGCTGAAGTTTCGTGCTGAATTCCGTTCAATCAATCGCCAAAACCGCGCCTTGATGAATGCAGCTCGGGTAGTGCAGTTGAGTAATTGCGTCGTGCCCTGGCAAGGCGGTCGACGGGCTCACCCGGTCCACAACGGTCACCGGCCCGCTGGATCGCGGGACTCCTGGCAATCAGGCGATTGCTAGGGTGAAGGACCCGGGAGGGCATTAACCCTGCGGACCGCGAGAGCTGCACCGGCCAGTCGAAGGAGTCCGGCGATCCAGCAGGCCGGTAGCTCTCGGGGGGCTGCCGGGCTGACTCCAGAACTGCCCTGAATGCGCTTCGGAACCAGGAAGCGGTTCCGGCTGACTGACAGGAGTCCCGCTGTCAGGCGGGCGAGCGATCGTCCTACGCTGGCCTTACTAAAGGCCGGCCTGACAGCCGGACTCCTGTCAATCTGGCGCTGGGCGGGCAAAGGGACGGGAGCGGACTTCGTCCCTCGCGGGTAACCGCCGTTGTCGTAGACTACGCCGCCAGGCGTTCGGCTGATGGCCGCGAGGTAACCTCACGCACCGCCTGGGCGACGGCAGGATCCCAGTGACGTGTGCGGGCGGCATCATCCGGGTCCCAGGTTACCCACGAGCCAGGGGCGGGCTTCCCCCAATCGAAGTCCCCGAGCGTGAGGATCGGTGCCCAGGTCACGGCGCTGACGTCCGCGCCCGCGGCGTTGGCAAGCCGCACCTGCTCGTCGATCAGGCCCAGCCACGCGGCCACGGTGTGGCAGTGTGAGAAGTGGCAGTTGCCGGTCTCCCCGATGATCAGCTCCTGGTCCGGGAAGTGGCGTCGCGCCTCCAGCAGCAGGCGGTGGAGCGGCCAGCCCTGCTCCTCGCCCCAGTTGTTGTAGAAGTTGAGCCCCACGATCTGCAGCAGGTCCGGCCGGCCGCCCCACTCATCGCTGCCGGTCTCCCGCACCGCCACCGGGTCCGGGCGGCCCAGCAGCGTGCTGAATGGGCGGCTCTGGTCGAGTAAGCTCACGTGCGGGTGCCAGGCCCACGGCTCGTTGAGGGCGATCTTCGCCTGCGGATCGGCCCCCCGGATCGCCCGGGACATGGCCACCAGCATCCGGCCCACCACGGAGTACATCTTCCACCAGGACCGCTTCTGCCCTTGCCGCGCTGGCCACCACCGGCCCCAGTCGCTCATCATGGCGGTCCAGTAGCCGCTCTCCACTACCGGCACGTACGCCGCGAACCGCCCCCGGTACCGTTCGGCCACCGCTCCCGCAAACCCGGCCATCAGGTCCACCACCCGACCGCTCCAGAGGTCGTCCTCCGTCAGCCACGGCAGCCACTCGTAATGGCATAGGGAGAGGTAGACGTCGCCATCGCTCACGGCTGCGAGCCGGTCCAGGTGGGACCAGTCATAACGCCCCGCCTCCGGGAACGACTTCGCCAGCCACGCGCCATCCCGGAAGAGAGAGAGCCCGAACTCCTCCCGAAACAGCCGGTAGTCCGCTTCGAGCTGCGCCGCGTGGCCGGTGATCTCCAACTGGTGGAAGTTCAGCTCCTGCTTCCAATCCGGCGACCAGCCGCGAATGTGCCCGGCATCGAACGCACCGGCGAGGGTCCAGGGAGTCACGGCGGGCATTGGCATCTCCTTAGCATGGGGCGGTGTGGGATCAGGTGCGCGGCGGGCTAGCGGGGCGAGGCGTGGTGGAGTAATGGAGTAGTGGAATGATGGGTGGCGGAGCCGCCCTTCGGCCGCGATTGCAACACTCCACCACACCACTACCCCGCAACGCGCGAGATGGCCCGCCATGCTCCTCGCGCCTCCATCCGCGCGTGGTTCATGCTGCCTGCGGCACCGTATTGTCCGCCCGCTGGCTGCCGGGCGTCTGGCGCTCCCACTCTTCCGCGTGCTTGCGGACTTCTGCGAGGTCCACGCGGCCGAACTCGTGGCCCAGGGCATCCGGGTCCACCTGCTCGGGCTGGTCCAGGAGTTGGATCCAGCGTTTCAGCTCCTGGATGTAGGGATCGCAGGCGCAGCGCTCGCACGTGGAGTGGTCAGGCACGTCGAACATCCCGATCTTGGCCCACTCGCCGCTGTTCCAGTCCGGCATGTCCACGCAGGGGAAGAGGCAGACGCCCTGCAGGTCCACGCCGGAGAGGATCGCCTTCATTGACTCCTCCATCGTCATCCGGAGCCACTCGTCGCGGTGGTCCTGGAAGCCGCTCGTCTCGCCGATGATGATCGGGCGGTGATACCGCTCCCAGGCGTAGAGCAGCAGCTCGGAGAGCGGCTTGCGGCGCGGATCGCGGGGGCCGAGCACTTCGCGAGACTGATCCGCGTTCATCTGCGCCTGGCTGAAGTGGTAGCAGTTCACGCCCACGATATCGAGGATTTCCGGCGAGCCCCCGAGCTCCGGGTTGAGGCGCCCGTAGAGCATGTCCCACGCTTCGTAGGCTTTGTCGTAAGCCTCGCGGTACGCCTCGTCGGCCATGTCCGGGCGGTCGGCCGGCGGGACCGCGTGGATGATCGGGTCTACGTGGACCATCCGCGCGTCGGGAATCACCTCGCGGATCGCCTTCGACCCTTCGATCGCCATCCGGCAGAGGGCGCGCTTGAATTCGTCATAGCGCCCTTTGGCAAACGGGAACATCCACTCCATGTCCGTCCCGCCGCCGGCGAAGAACGTGATCTCGTTCACCGGGGTGAAGAACCGCGTGCCTTCGGCGCGGGTGCAGACGCGCTCGGCGGCGGCGCGGCAGTAGTCCTTGAACCGCTCCAGGCAGTCGTCGGAAAACGGATCGCAGCCGTCCGGGAAGCCGTAATGGCAGAGGTCCCAGATCGGCGTGATGTGGCACGCTTCCGCGGCGTCGAGGAACGGATCGACGCTCGACCAATCGTACTTCCCACCTCCGCGGTCGACCATCGGCCAGCGGATGCCCTCGCGGATCGTCCCGATGCCCAGCTCTTCCAGGCGACGGTAGTCCTGCTCCAAATGCCGGTCGTGGCCGGTCAGCGCGACGTAGTCCTTGCGCTCGCCGTCCTTCCAGACGAAGGTCGAGCACTCGAAGCCCGCCATGAAGAAGGTGGGGAAGATCCCCTCCCCGCCCTGCTTTCGCCCGGGCCTCGCACCATCCCGACGCTTCTGGTCCATGCACCGGTCTCCGTTGACGTGAATTCAGATCGCCAACGGTTTACCTGCCGGTCTCCCATACCAAACGCAGTTGGGCCGATTGTAGTGTCCCAGTGGTCGGATGTCGTCAGCCGGAGGCTGCCAGGGACTGCCGCTGCTGCTCCAGCGCCGCCAGGTAGCGGGCATGGGCAACCTCGTCGCGGCGGCAGCTGACGCCTTCCAGCACCATTGCGAAGGCCCGGCGTTGCCGATCCCGAGAGCGGTTTGCCTCGGCGCGATGGACCGTCATCCCATGATGCACGACGGCGTCTCCCGGCTGGAGCTGCACGGTCACCTCACCGGCTTTGTCCGCGTCGCCGTAATCCGTGATGCCCTGCGAGAACCCGAGGACGCTGGACCGCCCGTGGGGGCGCAGCCCCGCCCGGTGAGAGCCCGGCAGGTAGCGAAGGCAGCCGTTCCCCGCGTCGACCGGCTCCAGCGCCACCCAGATCGTCAGCACGTGGGGAGGCGTCAGGTTGAAGTAGTAGTTGTCCTGGTGCGGCGGGGTGGGCGCCTCTTCGCCGGGCGGCTTGTTGAACCACTCCGGCTCGTGACAGCGA
>JAJFMS010000918.1 GCA_020696885.1 Armatimonadota bacterium
GGCGGTTGATGCAATCCCTTACGGGGAGGGGCGCTGGAGCCGGGCAAGGAATACCACACCGGGTTCGTGTTCCACGACACGGTGCCCGCTGACCGGCGAGAAACCCGGTGCAGGAAGGAAATAGCAGATGTCGATGGATGATAGCCGGGGCATCGGCACGCGGACAGATCCGTGGCGCCTGACCACCCCCAGCGGCGGATCGGAGTTCCTGGCGTTCCGGGACGAAGCGCTGAACCCGCCTGCGCTGGTGGTGCAGGTCGGCAAGACGGAGCTGCGGTATCAACTGCGCTGCATCGAGGACCTGCACGCGATGCTGAAGGAGCACGGCGACTGGATGCTCCTGGGCAGCGCGGACGAGCAGAAGCCCGCCGCCGAGGGTACGGTGGAGGCCTGGGGCCGTTCGGAGAGCAATCCGGTGGGCGGGTGGTACGGCCTGAAGAAGGGTCTGCGCGGCCGGTTCGGGATGTATGTCCCGCCGGTACTCAAGCAGCTCGGGCTGGCCGAAGTGGAGTCCCAGCCGCGGAACAACCGGATTCGAGCGCTTTAGAGACCCCACCCCGGCCTTCGGCCACCCCTCCCCATCCCTGCAGGATGGAGAGGGGCCGTGGAACGAAGGTGCGAGCGTCTTGTCATAAGGCCGCCAGCTACCTAACGCATCCCGCATCGCTCCGCGCGGTCCCCTCGTTTTAGGGGTGTTGAACAAGCCCTTTCCTCGTCACGACACGCAACTCATGCCTCCACCACCACTGCCCGCAGCGAAAGAGATCTACGTCGGCGCGCATCGCGGCGCGATGGGCTATGCGCCGGAGAACACCCTGCAGGCGTTCGAGATCGCCATTGCGCAGGGGACCTACCGCATCGAGCTGGACGTGCGCCGCACCCGGGACGGTGAGATCGTGGTGATGCACGACGCGACGGTGGACCGGACCACGAATGGCACCGGCGCGGTGGCGGAGCTGGACCTTGCGGCGGTCCGGCGGCTGTGTGCGGGTGGCGATCAGCCGGTGCCCACCCTGTCGGAGGTGCTGCGGTGCGCGCGCGGGCGGTGCAAGCTGCTGGTGGAGATCAAGCCGCCCGGTATCGCGGACGTTGTGGTGGAGGTGATCCGCCGGGAAGGGATGCTGCCGGACTGCACCATCAGCGCCTTCGACGAGCCGACGCTGCTCCGCGTGAAAGAGCTCGAGCCGGAGCTGGCGACCGCGTACTTCCAGATCCGTCCGCAGCCGTTCAGCGCTCGCGAGGTGGTGGACCGGCTGGGGGTGGGGATGCTGATCGGCTGGCGACCGGCGATCGACCGCGAGCTGCTGGCGGACGCTCACGCGGCGGGCCTGCACGTGCGGTGCGGCTTTGGTGACCAGATGAGCTACGAGGAGACCGAGGCGCTGTTCCGGGAACTGGTGGACCTGGGCACGGACGAGATCTCCTGCGGCCGGCCCGATTGGATCGTTCGGATGATCCGCGACCTGGGCGCTACGCCGGTCACCGGATCGGGAGCCGCGCGCCAGGCGCACGAAGCCTGAACGAACATCGCGCGAGGCGGCTACCGATGGGTAGCGGCTGCCTACGGCTTTCGAGCCGCCCCAGGTGCTAGACGGCCTGCTCGTGCAGCTCACTGCCGGCGACCCCCGCCGCGGTCATCACCTCTTCCAGGGTGGTCACGGTCCGGAGTACGCGCGTTAGCCCCACGATCTCCAGCGCGCGCCGCGCGGTGATCGCGCGTGGCGATACCACCACCACCCGCTGGGGGTCCTGCCGCTGGGTCACCACCTGCACGAGGAGCCGGATGCCGGTGCTGTCGATGAACTCCAGGTCACGTAAGTCGATGATTACCTGTTCGAATACCGGAGTGAGGGTCTGCTGCACGCGCTCTTCGATATGCTGAGCAGAGCAGGCGTCCAGCTCTCCGGTGATCCGGAGCAGCGCGAGGCCCGGCCGCGGTGATGCGAAGGAACAGGCTGCGTAGACTTCGTCGCAGGTAGACATAGGGAGCTCCGCCCCGGAACCCGCTGTCGAGCCGACTTCTCGCAAGACTCGAGTGCGCCGATCCGTGGTAGGGAGATGTACCTGGAGCCGCCTGGACTCAAACCCTAACGAAGTGGCCGTGCGCATGGCCTCCGTGGGGTCGATCCCCGAGGAATCATCGATGATCATCACCGACGTGAAGCCCTATCCGGTGTGGGGCGAGAACCGCAATTTCTTTTTCGTGAAGATAGAAACGGATTCCGGACACTACGGGATCGGCGAGGGAGGGCTCACCTGGCGCGAGATGGCCTGCGCGGAGGCGGTGCGCCACTTGAAGCCGTACCTGGTGGGCCAGGACGCTTCGCGCATCGAGCACCTCTGGCAGTTCATGTACCGCAGCGGCTTCTTCCCGGCGGACAAGGTGATCACCTCGGCGATGGCTGCCATCGACATCGCGCTCTGGGATCTGCGCGGGAAGCAACTCGGTGTGCCGGTCTATGAGTTGCTCGGCGGCCTGGTGCGGGACAAGGTCGTCTGCTATCCGCACGCCGTCGGCGGCACGCCGGAGGAGATCGCGGCGCACAGCCGCTCGCTGGCCGACGAAGGCTGGAAGTTCATCCGCTTCGGCCTCCCCTCCGAGGGCGACATCCTGGAGCCCGCGCGGGCCGTACGCCTCGCCGTGCGGCAGTTTGCCGCCATCCGGGAAGCGGTCGGCGAGGACGTGGAGATCATCATCGACGTCCACACCCGCCTGGACCCGCCCGACGCGGTGCGCCTCTGCCGGGACCTGGAGCAGTACCGTCCTTACTTCGTGGAGGACCCGCTGCGCAGCGAGAACATGCACTCGTTCCACCAGTTGGCGCGGCACGTGGCGGTGCCCCTGGCGGCGGGCGAGCAGTTCGCCAGCAAGTGGGACTTCCGGGAGCTGGTGGAAGAAGATCTGATCCAGTACTGCCGGGTGGACCTCTGCATCTGCGGCGGGATCACGGAGACGCGGAAGGTGGCCGGCTGGTGCGAGACGCACTACATCGCCCTGGCGCCCCACAACCC
>JAJFMS010000919.1 GCA_020696885.1 Armatimonadota bacterium
AAAGCCTTCGCCAGTCCCGTCGTACCACGCATCCCAGAGGAGCTCACCGGTGGAGGAGTACTTGAGGGTGGTCAGGTCATAACTGCTGGGGCCGTTGTAGGAGGCGCCGGCCACGAACACGTTGCCGGTGGCGTCCACCGCAATGCCGAAGCAGAACTCGTCGTCTTCGATCGGGTCGTAACGCGCTTCCCAGAGCACGTTGCCGGTGGGGCCGTACTTCAGCGTCACGATGTCGGTGCTGCCTTCGCCGTCCGACGTGCCGGTCACCAGGACGTTGCCGGCGGCATCCACGGCCAGGCCGTAGACGTCGTCGTTGTCGTCACCCGGGCCGTTGTACCGGCGCTCCCAGAGCAAGGTGCCCGCGGAGTTATACCGGACGATCAGCATGTCCGGGGAGGTCTCGTCGCCTTCGCTGCCGGCAGCGATGATGTCGCCGTTGGGCGCGGTGACCACCCACCGGAACCACGCATCGCCGCCGCTCGCGCTGGCGACTGTACGCGCCCACGACTGCGCAGGGGCGGCAGCCACCGCCACGCCCGCAGAGGAGCGATGGGCCAGCGTGGCGGTAAGCGCCAGCATGATCCCCAGTAACCCGATCGGTTTCAGCGCCCGCATTCAGATCCTCCTTAGTTGCACCTGGTCTCCGGTTAAGCAGCCAGGGGAACACCTCCTTCCTGTTTCGGCCGAAGTAATGAGAGTAATGGAGTATTGGAGTAAATGGAGTAGTGGAAGGGCACTTCATCAGCCCTGGGGTTGGTCGCGGCAATCGCAGCCCGGCAGGCCCTGAAGGACCTGGCTACGTGACCGAGCGCCCCTGATGGGGCTCCCGGGGCTCTCCCCCAAAGCTGGGGTGGGTTGCAGCGCGATCCTCGCGCTATCGGATAAATGGCCGGCGAGCCAGCAAGCGGGGGCTTATGAAGTACGGTGTTGGAGTAGTGGGCACCAACACTCCACTACTCCAACACTCCATTTCTCCAGGGCTTACGCGGCGCGGATCAGCTCGAACCGGTGCGGGCGGAGGACCAGCGCGTCGCGGACCGCCTGCTCCAGCGCGGGCATGCCCTTCATCGCGGCCTCGATCTGCCCGGCCTTGTCCGCGGCAGGCACGCCGTTGTTCAGCACGATACCCCGGAAGATGCGGTCGTGGAAGTACCCGTTCTTGGCGAACACCGCATCGTGGACCTGCTGCGCCTGGCGAGCCGTGGGGCCTTCGGTAAGCAGCGCCAGGTTGTAGCCGGCCGCCAGTTCCGCAGCCGGGATTACCGCGCACGGCTCATCGTCGATCAGCAGGCGGTAGTTGCCGGCGGGGAGGCCGGTTACCTGGAGCTGGTACTGGTCCAGGTCCCGCACAATCGGCGCCCAGGGTAGGATGGAGCGCGCGGCCGGCGGGATCCACATCGGGATAGCGCGGTCCGAACGGATGAACGAGACCCCCGCGGGCTTCTTGCGCACCGCGAGGAGCGTGCAGTTGCTGCTGGCGGTGCAATGGGCAGCCGCTGCGTCCACGGTGGCCGAGGAGACCAGCGGCGTGGCGCCGAGCCCCTTGAGGATGGCCCAGGCCATCAGGAGCTGGCCGGAGGGGCCGGGGTGCACCGCGTCGCCGCCGTTGATGCGGTGGACCGGGCTGGCATCCCGAGCCCGCTGCAGGACGTCCACGTGCGGGTGGAACTGGTCCACGAAAGCGGCCCCGTTCTGACCGGCGATCTCCTTCGCATTGGCCGCGAAGATCTCCAGGGTCTGGTTGTAGCCTTCCAGCGCGCGGCCGTCTTCCTTCTTCTCCACCGGGCTGGAGGAGAGGACGGCGGTCCGCACGCTCTTCTCCTTGAGCTGCGCCAGCATGCCCTGCAGCCCCTTGCGGTAGGCATCCAGCCGCGCCGGATCGTGCGGCACCCGGTAGCCGGCGTCGTTCATGCCGAAGGTGATGGTCACCGCCGTGGGGTTGAACGAGAGGACGTCCCGCACGGTGCGCCCATTGCCGCCGGCGGAGGTGTCCCCGCCGATACCGGCGTTGCGGAACGCCAGCTTCCAGGTGGGGTTGCGGGAGAGGGTGTAGATCTCCACGTAGTTGGAGTGGAGGTGCTGCTCCGTGATGCTGTCCCCGATCATCACCACGCGGTCGCCGTCTCGAAAGAAGAAGCCCGCCTGCGCCGAAGCGGCTCGGGGCAACTGGTTGGCGCCGTAGAGCGAGGCCAGGGTCGAAAAGGATAGGAGTCCGAACTCACGACGGTTCATCAGCAGCTCTTTCGGAAGGGGGAAGGGTGCGCCGGTCACGCAGGCCGAGAGTCAGGTTGCTCGGCTCCCGCGATTTCCCCTGCGCCGGCTCCGGGTCGCAAGCGTCGCGCGCGCAACAAACACCCTACAGAGGGAAACCCGGGGCGCCGGTTCAACAATGATCGGAGCCGGTCTAGGATTGGCTTCCTGGCGCCGAGAGCGAATGCTCACTGCGCCGCTGACTTATCGAGCCGCGACCGGGTGCTGACACAGCGGGAGTAGTGACGGTAAGGGAGTAGGGGTCCGGCAACACTCCACTACTCCAACACTCCATTACTCCGCCTCGCCAGCACCGGGCGCAAATGAATAGACCGCCCTCGTCCCCGGTCCGCGCCCGCGAGCGTGCGGACGCGGGCGATGAAAGGACCTTTGACGATGTTCCGTCCCAACCTCCGCGCGACGGGGACCGCCCTCTGCGCCACCGCCGCCATCATCTCGGCGGCCGTAGCCGTTTCCGCGCAGCGCGGCACGCCGGAAGCCATGATGGCGGACAGCGCCCGCGCCTTCCTGGCCACTCTCTCCCCCGAGCAGAAAGCCAAGGCCGCTATCCCGTTCAACTCCGAGGAGCGGCTGAACTGGCACTTCGTGCCGAAGACCGGCGAGCGCAAGGGCCTCCCGCTCAAGGAGATGACCGCCGACCAGCAGAAGGCGGCCCTGGCGCTGCTGAACGCCTCGATGAGCCAGAAGGGGTACCAGAAGGTCACCACCATCCGCGGCCTGGAGATCGTGCTGCGGGAGAT
>JAJFMS010000920.1 GCA_020696885.1 Armatimonadota bacterium
AGCTATTGTTGATGGTGCGGCACGTCTCGCGGGGCAGGTCGCTGACGCCGGCTTTGTTGAAGCCGGCGGAGTTCTCGCCGGGCAGGTCCTGCTCGAACATCTGGAAGTCCTCACCGGGGAACGGCACCCGGTGGTGGTTGTTCCCGATGAGCGCCTTCGGCTGGAGCTCGTGGATCATCCGGTAAAGCTCGTCGTGGCCCCAGTCGGCGTCCGGGCGGTCCCACCAGCCGTCGAACCAGATGCCGCCAATCTCACCGAAGTCGGTGCACAGCTCCCGGACCTGCGCGAAGTAGTACTTCTTGTACTCCGCCCAATCTCCACGCGCGGGCCGGCCGGCCTTGAGCCCGGTGCCGCCGCGAGGGAAATAGTCCGGGTGATGCCAGTCGAGCTGCGAGTAGTAGAAGAACAGCTTGATGCCCTGCTTGCGGCACTCGGAGGCGAGCTGCTTGAGCACGTCCTTCCCGTACGGGGTCCGGTCGACGATGTCGTATTCCGAGACCTTGCTGTCCCACATCGCGAAGCCGTCGTGGTGCTTGCTGGTGATGGTGATGTACCGGATTCCGGACTCCTTCGCCAGCCGCACCCATTCCCGGGCGTCGAAGCCGGTGGGGTTGAAGCGCGGCGGCAGGTTTTCGTAGTCCCGGATCGGGATCCCTTCGTTCTGCATCACCCACTCGCCGCGCCCGAGCTGGCTGTAGACCCCCCAATGGACGAACATCCCCAGCTTGGCGTCCCGAAACCACTCCACCGCTTTCCGGTCCGCCTGAAGCGGCCCTTCCGGCTTCTTATCCGCCGCCGTGCCGGAAGATGCCACCGCACACAGAGCGAGGAGCGGGAGTAAGAGTCTTAAGAAGCGCATCGAGGAAACTCCGGGGGCTGCGAGACGGAAGCCGGGGAACCGTCAGACTGTTCCGCAGCCAGCCCGCCGGTCCTCCTGTGTGAGATACTTGTCCGGCCTGGGAAGTACGAGCTGCGAAGTACGAAGTGCGAGGCGAAACCTGACGACCGAGTGTTGCCACGCTAGAGCGGGCGTCGCACCAGAGGCCGGGCGAACGCTCCACGCGCACGAGGCGCTATGCTACGGTTCTTTTCTCCTAGCGCGCTGGTAGTGTCTGCTTCCTGAACACCTGAACACCTGAACACCTGAACACCTGAACGCCGCGCGAAGCGCTTACCCTATGTCTCTTGTCGTTCAAAAATATGGTGGGTCCTCCGTGGCCAGTGCGGAGCGGATCATCCACGTGGCGCGGCGGGTGGCCGCGCGGAAGCAGGCCGGCGACGATCTGGTGGTCACCGTCTCCGCGATGGGCGATACCACGGACGAGTTGATCGAGCTGGCTCGCCAGGTGGCGAGCCGCCCTTCGGACCGGGAGATGGACCTGCTGCTCTCCACCGGTGAGATCGTCTCCTGCACCCTGCTGGCGATGGCGCTGCGGGAGCTGGGCGTGCCCGCGTGCAGCTTTACCGGCGCGCAAGCCGGGATCATGACGGATCGGGCGCACGGCCGGGCGCGGATTCTGGGCATCGAGCCGTCGCGGATCCGGGCGTGCATCGAGTCCGGGCAGGTCGCAATCGTCGCCGGGTTCCAGGGGATCACGCCGGAGACGGACGTCACCACCCTGGGGCGTGGCGGCAGCGATACCACCGCGGTGGCACTGGCGGCCGGACTGCGAGCCGACCGCTGCGAGATCTACACGGACGTCGAGGGCGTGTACACCTGCGACCCGCGGATCGAGCCGCACGCGCGGAAGCTGCCGGAGATCTCCTACGAGGAGATGCTCGAGATGGCGAGCCAGGGCTCCCGCGTGATGCATCCGCGCGCGGTGGAGCTCGGCTCGATCTACGACATCCCGATCCTGGTGGCCAGCAGCATGAAAGAGGCGCCGGGCACGCTCATTCACGGAAGTAACACGATGGAACCGACGAACAAGGTCCGCGGCATCAGCCACGACACGAACATCGCCAAGGTCACGGTGCTGGGTTTGCCGGACAAGCCCGGCGCGGCGGCAGCGATCTTCGAGCGACTGGGCGCCGCGAACCTCACCGCGGACACCATCGTGCAGAACGCCAGTGTGCACCACGAGGCCACCGACCTCACCTTTACCGTGAACGCCGACGACCTCCAGCGAGCCCTGGAAGCGATCGCACCGATCGCGCAGGAGGTCGGCGCGAGCGGCTGCATCACGGACGACCAGCTCGGAAAGGTGAGCATCGTGGGGACCGGCGTGCTGAACACGCCCGGCTACGCGCCCCGGATGTTCAAGGCGCTCGCGGACGCGGGGATCAACCTGGAGCTGATCACCACCAGCGAGATCCGCATCACCTGCATGATCGCGCAGGACCGCATCCCGGACGCCGTGCGGATCCTCCACCAGACCTTCGAGCTGGAAACGGCCGATCCGGTCGGGTAGGCGGGGGGCCGAGGGTTGGAGAGCTTCTTTCCAACACCCAATACCTGTGGCCCAGCACCCAACACCCAACACCCAACACCCGCGGAACTTCCAAGCGTTCCTGGGCATCCAATAGGTAACGTCCACCGGCGCTACGGCAGAGCCGTGTTTGCTCGCTGCGTCACTGGGTAACTCAAAGTGACGTAGTATCCTATTCACTGCTGTGGCCGGGCCGGCACCTCCGAGGGACTTACCGTGGATCGAAAGCACTGTGCGGATTGCGGGCAGTCCAGCCTGACTACGGAGCCGCGCTGCTGGGCGTGCGGCGGCAGCCAGTTCTCCGGAGATGCGAGCCAGATCGTCGGTGACCGGACCATCAACCTGGGCGAGGCGCGGGAGATGACGATGGCCTGGACGCCGCCGCGAACCGCCACTCGCCAGGCGCCCCTCTATATCGCCGCCGGCACCGCCTGCGCCCTGTTCACGTGCATGGTGGGCTACTGGATCGGTCGCGCCAGCATGCCGGCGCCGGATGCCGGGCAGGGGCCTTCTTACGCGGTTCAGGTGCAGCCGCTTTCCTTGCCTACCCCGCCGACCGGCCTCTCGATGCCGCCTCCCGTG
>JAJFMS010000921.1 GCA_020696885.1 Armatimonadota bacterium
GAGCAGCGGGTGGCCCACGGTGGGCGTGATCGCGACCGCATTGGGGCTGGTGAAGAAGTCGAGGTTCGTGAAGAAGGCGTTCTTGTTCCGTAAGAGGGGGTTCGTAGTGCTCTGCACTTCGTCGCCGCCCATCACGCCGTTCATCGTCTGATTGTTGATGGTCCAGTCCACCCAGATCGTCACGCCGGAATCCGCCAGGCGCGTGAGCACCCGCCGCTGCTCTTCGGTGAAGAACGTCGGGATCGGGACATCTTCAGTCGGCAGCTTGGTAGGATCGTTCCGGGAGATCGGGAGGTAAATCACATCCATGTCCGCGAGGATGTTGTAGTTCGCCTCGTTCAGCACGATCTCCCAATAGGGCGCGGTCGACACCTTGATCGGGGTGCCCTGTGGGTATGCTGGACCGTTCGCCTGGGTCCGGTGCCGCAGCTCGATCTCCAGCGTGGCGTAGGGCGGCGCGTGGGGGTTGTAAAACTCCCAGCCGTCCGGCTTCATATCCAGCCGCCGATCGAGCGTGTAGAACAGGAGCTGGTTGCGCGCCGTACTCCTCCAGCGCCACGGTGGCGGGTTGGGGGTGAGCGGCGGCGGGACCGGCGTCTCGGAAAGGACGGCGTCCGGATCCGGCGGGCTGTTGGTGGGGAACGGATGCGGCGGGCCGTTAGACGCGATCGGCTCGCCCATCGAGGGGACCCGCAGCACGCACGCCTTGATCCGCCGCACGTGGGCCTGTTGGACGCGGCTGGAGGCGGCCCAGGCCATCGGCAGTGCGCCGCAGGCCAGCAGTGCCACAGTAATCGCGATGTATCCTGCTCTTCGGAGCATCTCGCACCCCTTTGGGACGGTGGTCAGGTGATCGGAGCCGCTCGCGGTCCGCGAGGCGCCTCCGGCTGCACACCCTTCGACTCAACAAAGCCTGGTAACCCGTAAAGCGCGATGCAGATCCGGCCACCGGGGTGGTCCTTCACGCATCACGCTTTACGTCGCATTGCACTAGGGCGGGGCTAACCCGCAATCAATTCATCGTTTAACGGCGTCTCGTTCAACCAGGGGTTAGACGCCGCAAGCCTAGAGCGGGTTGCCCTCGTAGAACACTTCACTGGCGGGGAGCCGGGGCGCCAGCGGCAGCGTGACTGCGTAGGCGTTGCTTGCCAGCACCTGGTTGATCAGGGTCTGCACCGGCAGGAAGCCGGTAGCCCGCGCGGACGGCGGCCCGGCCCAACCTACTACTTCCCGTCCGGTCCGCACATTACGCACTCGCACCAGCCGGCGGAGGTCGCCATCGTAACGGTAGCGGATGTTCGGCCGGAACGGCGGCGGCGCGGTGTACGGGAAGGCGGTGGGATCGTAGGTGCCGGACTGCATCCAGGTCTGTCCTACCCACTTCGCCCGCTCGTTCGGCTCCGCCGGCATGTTCTCCGTAATTGACCCGAGGATCTCGATCTCCACGTTCAGCGGCTCCCGGTAGAACGGGTAGACGTCCATGTTATAGGGGAACGTCTGGGGATCCTCACGGATCTCCGCCCCGTTGGCCGGGTTCGTCACGCTGGACATATAAGCGCGCGAGTCATACGGATCGCCCTGCTTCTGGTTGTCCAGGTGATCGTTGAAGAACGGCGGCGGGATCACGAACCAGGAGCCGGTGTAGGCATACATAGTCGCCTCGATCCGGATCGGCAGCGGCCCGTTATCCGGCAGCACCGCCAACTTGCCGAGGAGGTAGTCCTGCTGGTTGCTGGCGATGTTGACGTTGTTCTGGAACCGGAACGTGTTGTCTACGCCAGCCTGGAGCCGCGCGCCAAGACCGTTCATGAAGAACGTCTTCTGCTCCCGATCGGGGTAGCGCCAGCTCGTCTCACCCCACTCCCAGGGCGATTTGCCCGGTGAGATCTCATGGAAGATGTACTCACTGGGGTTGGTGGACGGCGCGAAGGCAGGCGGCACCGGCGGTGGGTTGTTCCCCCACGCGTAGGCATCCGCTGCGCTCGGCCAGCCTGCTGCCAGGCTGGGCAGATTGAGCGTAACGTGGGTCTCGGCCACCGGATCGGTCCGCATTCCACCGGCATGCTTGAGGTGCATCAGGTAGTTGCCTGAGCCTATCGACGCGGGCGCGAACGAGAAATCCAGCTCGTATCCGGACTTCAGGCGGTAGAACCCGCTCGCGTTCAGATCGTCCGGATCGCCGGCCGGCTCATCGACACCCGGTCCCGGAGTAATGCGGGTGAACGCGGTGGGATTAAGCACTACGTTGTCCTGCGCCAGCAGCGATACGTGCCAGCCGGACACCTGGCCGATGCTCGTGCCGCCGCCGCGCTCCTGCAGGATGTTGCCCTCGATGTAAATGGTGCCGCCGGACACGATGGTCAACGGCTGCGGGGAGAAGCCGGCCGCACCGGACCGGCCCCGGATCCGAATGCTTCCTTCCGCGAACACCACGCCGTTCTGCGGGTAGTCGAAGATCCTGGTAGTGCCGGCATCCGTGACCGTTCCGGTCGAGGAGTCGTAATTGTGGAACCGCCGGCGGTCCAGGCCGGTCCCCGGGGGTACGTTGGCCTGCCGGACGTCCGGATCGTACCGGGTCACGATCAGCACCGGGCGCGGCGGGGTCGGGTTGCCGGTCGAGATGTCCACGCCCGGCCTGGTGGTGAGCAGGATGTCAACGATCGGCGTGGCTGCCTGGCGATTCGGATGGTCCGGGGTCTTATCGATGGTGGGAATGTAGGTGTCGCCCGTCCAACCCGGGGTCATGACGCGCTGCAGCCACTCGTCTCTCACGCGGGGGCGGTTCTTCGGGTACTGGATGTCGTCGAAGTTGTCGATGTAGAGCCCCTTGGCACGCTCGCTCGGAGGAACGGCCCGTGCCGGCGACGTAGCGCCGTCCGCACGCAGGGAGTCCACACTATCCGTCCAACCGAACGCGCCGGTATTCACCAGCCGACCACCGATGTTGATCACCTGGCCGCTCTCCCGGGTGAGGAGGCGGTAACGGTTAATCCCGGTGGACTGGTCCACC
>JAJFMS010000041.1 GCA_020696885.1 Armatimonadota bacterium
GGCGCCGGGGCATCCGGCGGCGGTGGAGGAGACATGAAGCCAGACCGCAGCACGAACCGGGCGTCATCACCGGTCCAGCGGGAGGCGTAAGCCCGGCGGCGGCTCGGGAGGCGGTTGCCTGGCGCGCCGTGCAGCGTGAGCGCGTGAAAGACGATGCAGTCGCCGGGCTCCAGGTCCCAGGCCAGGATCCGATATTGGTCCCGCTGGGCATCCACGTCCGGCACCGCTCGGAAGCCGGGATCGTTGGCGGGATGGTCCTGGTTGTCCACGAACCGGCGCGGCGTGTACCACTCGCCCCACCGGTGAGAGCCGGCCACGAACTCCGCGCACGTAGCCTGCGGCACGCGGTCCAGCGGCAGCCAGATACTGCAGACCTGGTGTCCGTCCACACTCCAGTACGGCTGGTCCTGGTGCCACGGCGTGCGCTCCGGCGTCCCCGGCTCTTTCACCAATACGTGCTCATGAAACAGGTTCACCCGGGACGCGCGCATGAGGCGCCCGGCGGTCTCCGCGGCCGGCGACTCGAGCATGAACGCGCGGTATTCCGGAATCCGCCTCCAGTTGCAGTAGTCCCCGAAGAAGAGGCCAGGAGCGCCTTCCGGCGTATAGCGCTTGGCGAACGGCCCGGGCTCCGCCAGGTTCCGCTCCACGCCGGCGGCCAGCAGCTCCAGCCACCGCGGCGCGAAGATCCTGCGCAGGCAGACGGCGCCGTCCCGCTCATAGGCTTCGACCGCCGCTTCCGAGACCGTATCAAACTCCGCTTCTGCACTCATTCCGACCCTCCCCGCACTCCCCGCCTCCATCCATTCGCATTCCGCAGTACCGGCATCCTCCCTGGCCCGCGAGCATGGGTGCGCTTCACGATCCGGGCAACCAGACACCACCGGCGTGCGGGGCTACCCGGGAGCTCGTAATGCGTGCTCCGTAATGCGTAAAGTCCACCGAGCGAGGGGGGCTTCCTTACGCATTACGGAACACGCATTACCGGGCTGGTTAGTACCATACGCTCCAGCGCCACTTACTTGCCCAGATCGCCGATCACCCCCCTCGCTGTCCCGTTCCTGGTTTGACGGCCATCCGCGCCGTTCAGTATAATCGTGCGGTTCGGAAGCCTCGAAACCGGCGGCGAACCGGCCCCCGAGAAGCGATCCCACGGACGCGGAGTAACCAGCGATGTCAGGGCATTCCAAGTGGCATAACATCCGCCTGAAAAAGGGCAAGATGGACGCGGAGCGCGGCAAGGTCTTCACCAAGCTCTCCCGCGAGATCATCATGGCGGCCCGCGCCGGCGGCGGCAACCCTGACGGCAACCTGCGCCTGAAGATGGCGATCCAGAAGGCGCGCGACAACTCGATGCCGGCGGACAAGATCAAGTCCGCCATCCTGCGCGGCACCGGCGAGGTGGAAGGCGCGATCTACGAAGAGCTGACCTACGAAGGCTACGGCCCCTCCGGGATCGCGGTGCTGGTGGAGTGCGCCACGGACAACCGGAACCGCACCGTCGCCGAGCTCCGGAACATCTTCTCCAAGTGCGGCGGCAACCTGGGTGAGTCCGGCTGTGTCGGCTGGCTGTTCAACCCGCGCGGGCTGGTATCCGTCGCGAAGAACGGCCGGACGGAAGACGACGTGATGGAGGCAGCCATCGAGGCCGGCGCGGACGACGTGAAGACCGAAGAGGAGACCTTCGACGTCTACACCAGCCCGGACGAGTTCGCCGCCGTGCGCGATGGACTGGAAGGCGCCGGGTTCAAGGTGACCAGCTCCGAAGTGACGATGATCCCCAGCACCACGGTCCAGATCACCGAGACGAAGGTGGCGACGCAGATGCTGCGGATGATGGACCAGCTCGAGGACCACGACGACGTCCAGAACGTCTACGCGAACTTCGACATCGAAGAGAAGATCCTGGCCACGCTGGTGTAGCCCTGTCGGGATCGGATCGGCAAAATCAAACGGCGGGGCCGGATCGATCCGGTCCCGCCGTTTTGCATGGCCTTGTAGGGTTGCGGTTCAACCGGCCGCAGCCTTACGCCTTCACTTCCAGCTTCGCCTCGCGGAGGCTCTTCATCACGGGCGGCACCACCTGGCGGGCGAATTCGTCCGAGAGCTTCTCGGCGCCGGCCACGTCTTTGTTTACCGGCACCATCACCCGCACCAGCGCCCCCAGGGGCACCTGGGACTGCAGGCGCTTCACAAGCTGCGCTCCCTGGAACCGCACGAGGTTGGGCGTGCTGTAGCTCCCGTCCGTGAAGAAGAACGTCACCACGATGCGCGCGCCCTGCCGGATCATGACGGCGCGTGTGGCGGTTACCTCTCCGTTTGGAAGGTTCAGGCGGCACGGCTTCTGGGACACGACCTCCCACCCGCCGCCGGCCATGCAGAACCCGGGCGTGTGAATGGTCTGCTTGCGGTGCCCCGCCACCACGGCCAGCTCCGCCGCCGGGCCCTGGGCGGAGGTGAAGCGGCGGATGAGCACCGCGTCTGGCTGCAGCAGGTCCCGCTCGTCCTTCGTCAGGTCTTTGTCCGTGGCTTTCCAGTCGCGGAACCGGACCCCGGCCTGCTGGAACAGGTCCGCCTGCGGCAGCCCCGCGGCTTCGATCTGGCGGCCCCAGTGGCTGCCGGCCGCGGCCAGCACCAGGATGCCGTTAACGGCCAGGAACCGGTATCGTGCCCACGAGCTGTCCATGCGCTTCTCCGTCATGCGTAGTTCCGTCGTCTTCCGGCTCCCGGTTCAACCACGCCAGGATGCCGGCCCGCAGCGCCAGCAGCCCCATGCTGCAGAAGAACACCAGCACCGGCGCTTCATGGTCGTGGACCCAGCGCGCCAGCCCGGCGCTGTGGTAGGTCCCGGCCACCAGGATCAGCGTGAGCCGCAGCGAGTTGGCGAACAGCGTGAGCGGCACCACCGCGGCCACCAACAGCGTCCGCCAGCCGATCTTCGCGGGGGTAAAGTAGGCGACCAGGTATCCGAGCGCCAGCAGGACCATCAGGGAGGTGAGCCCGCTGCACTGCCGCGCCACGATGATGCTGTAGAGCGGCGGCTTCGACAGGCTCGGCATCACGTACAGGTGCACGCCGTCCCGGATGATCGGGATGCCCAGGATGCCGCTCAGCGTCGCCGCGTAGGCGCTGCTGGTGAGCTGCAGCGGGAACGCCAGCCGCTCCGTCAGGGTGGTGGGCCACGGGATCATGAAGACCAGGAACGCCACCGCCCCCCGCGAGAGCCGTGCTGCCTGCGGGCCGCCCAGGAACCAGATGCCGGACATCAGCATCAAGATCAGTCCCAGCGGCTTCAGGAAGTAGATGTCCGCCCAGACCGCCGCCACGTAGACGAGGGAGCTGGCCCCGAGTGCCGCCAGCCCCGCCGGGGTGGCCGCCTCCCACTGCTTCAGGTGCTTGCGCCGCTGCCACAGGAGGGCCGCGGCGATCACCGGGATGATCGGCCCGTGGGAGAGGCTCGGGTCTTTCTGCCACAGCTCGACCAGGCTGCCCACCACCGGGGCGGCGACCCAGGCCGCAAGTGCGGCCAGGGCCAGCCAACCCAGCGGTAGAGGCGCACTCCTGCCGATACCGGTCTGACGTGCCGACGCTACCATTCCGGGAGTCCTCAGGCCGCGATCGCCAGATAGCGATCCATCGCCGGCGTCTGGACCGCCGACTCGTAGGTGCACCGCAGCCCGTCCTGGAAGCTCACTTCCGGCAAGAACCGGAGCTGCTCCCGGGCCTGCGTGATGTCGGCGCGAGAGTGGCGCACCTCGCCCGCACGCGCGGCACGGAACTCCGGGTGCAGCGCGCGACCGGAGAACCCTTCCAGCTCCTCGATCAGCCGCAGCAGGGAGATCGCCTCGCCGCCCGCCACGTTGAAGGTCATGCCGGCTACGCCGTCCGCCATCGCGGCGCGTGCGTTCGCCGCCGCCACGTTCCCCACGAACACGAAATCGCGGGTCTGCCGCCCATCGCCGTAGATCACCGGCCGCTCCCCGCGGGTAGCCGCGCCGATCCACTGTGGGATCACTGCCGCATAGCCGGACACCGGGTTCTGGCCCGGTCCGAACACGTTGAAGTACCGCAGGATCACCGTCTCCAGGCCGTACAGCTCCCAGAAGTTGCGGCAATACATCTCGCCGCACGCCTTACCGGTGGCGTAGGGCGACTGCGGCTGCAGCGGCGCGCTCTCCGGGGTCGGCACCAGCTCGGCGTTGCCGTAAACGCTGGCGGACGAGGAGAGCACGAACCGGCGGGCATTGCCGTCCCGCGCGGCCATCAGCATGTTCAGGGTGCCGTTCACGTTCACGTCGTGCGAGTAGATCGGGTCTGCCACGGAGCTCGCCACGGAGGCGATTGCAGCGAGGTGGAACACGCTGTCCACGCCGCGGCAGGCGCGCCGGCAGGCGTCCACGTCGCGGATGTCGCCCTCGATCAGCTCCACATCCTCGGTATCCAGGCTGGTCCGCAGGCCAGAGCTGAAGTTGTCCAGCACGCGCACCCGCCAGCCGTTGGTCAACAAGCGCCGGACCAGGTGCCCACCAATAAACCCGGCGCCGCCGGTAACCAGAGCCGTCTTCGTCATTGAGATCTCATTTTTCCTAGCGGGAGTAATGGAGTGAAGGAGTAGTGGAGTGTTGGGAGAACCGGCGCTTCGCGCCGCTCCCTGCTGCCCATTACTCCATCACTCCACTACTCCTTCACTCCACGCTCTAATAGCCGTAGCCGCCGAAGCCGCCAAACCCTCCGAAGCCGCCGTAGCCGATGCCGCCGCCCATGAACATCGAGGCAAAGGGCAGCAGCCGCGTGACGCTCTCCAGGAACGACGGCTTGCGGCGGCGGGCGTCCTGCGGCGGCTCTTCGGGGACGAAGATCCGGTCGCCCGGTCGCACGGCTACGTACTGCTTGTCATCCCCGTCCTGGAGCTTCTTCAAATCGACCACGATCAGGCCCAGGTCTTCCGGGTTCTCGACCTTCTTGCTGCTCGGCTTCTTGGACTTGCTGTCGACCGACTTCTCGGATCCGGGCAGCGGGATCAACTGTCCATCCGGGCCGAAGCGGTCAGCGCGGGCGATCACGATCTTCTTGCGGCTGGCGCGCTCGTTGAAGCTGTCTGCCGCCTGTAGGGCATCCAGCAGGGTCATCCCCGGCTTCACCGCGTAGCTGCCGGGCTTCTTCACCCCGCCCACGATGACGAACCGGTTCTGGTCGTCGTTGGGGACGAAGACGGTGTCGCCGGGCAGCACTTCCAGCTCCGGATCGTCCGCGTTCCGCGAGCCGTCCGCCACGGTGGTGAGGTCGATGGACTTCACCGGCTTCCCGTCGCGCACCACCTGCACCCGGCGGCGGTCCGCCTTGTCCGTGAAGCCCCCACCCTGTGTGAGGATGAAGTCCCAGAGCTGGCGCGTGTTCCCCAGCACCTTCTCGCCGGGAGTGGAGACCTCGCCGCGGAGCACGGCGGTGCCGGTGGGCACGAAGATCACGTCACCGGGCTGAAGCTGGAGCGCCGGATCGTCGCTGCGGCGGGTGCCGTTGGAGACTTCCACCAGGTTGACCACCTGGGACGGCTTGCCGTCCCGGACCACCTGTACCCGCTTGCGGTCCGCCTTCTCCGTGAAGCCGCCGCCGGCTTTCATCAGGAAGTCCCAGAGCTGGGTCTCGCCGTTCAGGTCCTTCTCACCGGGACTCGTCACCTCACCGCGGACGGTGGCGGTGCCGGAGAACTTGCTCATCAGGGTGAGCTGGTCGCCTTCCTTCAGCTTCAGGTCGTCCTTGAGCTGACCGGTGCGCACCCGGGAGAGGTCCAGCACCATCGGCACGTCGCTGTCTTTGCGCCGCAGTACCACGCGGGTCCAGTCCGCGTTTGGCTTCGGGTTGGCGCGCTGGAGCGCCGCATAGGCCGTCCCGGCGTCCTCCAGGGTGATGGGGCCGGCCGCGACCACTTCGCCGTCCACCCGCACCGACTGGCTGATCTTAGACGGGATGGTGATGCTGTCGCCGGCGGAGATGGTGGGGTTCTTCGCGGGATCTTTGAGCGCCTCGTCGATGTCGACGGTCTCGCTCTTGCCGCCCTCGCCCCGCACCAGCGTCACGCGCTTGGTGTCGGCTTTGGCTGTGAGCTGGCCGGCCTCGGAGAGCACGTCCAGCAGCCGGGCTCCGGGCCGCACCTTCACCATTCCGGGCTTGGCCACCTCGCCGTATACCAGCACGCGGGTTCCGGTTTCACCCACCACCAGCACCGAAACTTCAAAGACCTTTAGATACTTCTTCAGCTCGGTGGTCAGTCGCTCGTGGGCCTGTTTGGTGGTGAGACCCGCCAGTCGCAGCTTCCCCACCTGGTCACCAATGGCGACGAAGCCCTTTTCATCCACGACGTAGTTTTGTGAGAGCGTCGGCTCTCCGCTTACCCGAATCGACAGCACGTCTTCCGGCTGGATCGTGTATTCAGTGGGAGCCGCGCCGCAGGCGGCAGGCAACAGGAGCACCGCCAGAAGTGCCGGCAGCGTGCGGAAGGCAAGCCGGGCCATAAGTGATCGAAAGCAATACATCCAAGACTCCTCGGAGCCCACCAGGCAGAGACCGGGCGTCAACGCCGCAGGTCCGCTCCGAGCTCCAGCGCGCACTCTAAAGGGTGCAATCCGGATCCCGGTCAAACCGCTCTGCCTCCGGGTGCTGTCCCGTGACGGCTTCGAGATGCTCACCTGCCGACAGCCGTGCAAGTAACTCCGAACGCGCCGGAACAGCGCCTGGAGGAGCACCGCACGCTCTTCTGCTGGGCTACCGCCACCGAATCTTTTTTTCTAGCGATAGGGTTCAGGGCGGTTTAGCGGCTGGAATGGTCGGGTAAGAACGCCTCGGGCCACCGATAGCAAGCGCTCGTGTTTACCTTACAGTGACCGGGAACTCGCACAGTTCGTGGCCCTTGGACCCCAAGCAAGTAAAACAATTACCCAGAACGCTGTGATAGTTGCCTCCAAGACTATCCAAGACCCTCCGCGTCTTTAGTGTTTCATTAGACCTGGATTGCTGTGTCTCTCACCGGGACGTTGCAGTAACCAGGCGAAGCAGCAACTCACAAGGGCTGGTTATCGGCTTGTCGTCGAGGCCAAACAGTGCGAGCGCTTGCTTCCGAAATCGCTTCAATCATTCGCGTCTGCTGGTTCCAGTACGACGTTTTTCGTTGTGAACTCGCGTTCTTAATTTATCTCCCTGGTTAGTACGCGAAGCTTCCGCCAATTCAGGAGTATGGCTATGGTAAGCGCGAGCGTTATTTCCGGCCCCGCACGGTCGGCCGAGTATGTTCCCTCCGAGTGGGATGCCCCCACCACGCAGTACTGCCGCATGCCGTCGATCGAGGAGTCCGCCTCCCGAGATCGGGCGGAGACCCGCTTCCCGGAGCGAGAGACCCTGTTTGCCGACTTCCAGCCCCTGGTGCGCCGCTTGATCCGGCAGTACGGGGAAGATCCGGAGCTCCGGAAGGACCTGGCCGGGGAGATCTACTGCCGCTTCTGCAACCTGCTCGACGCCTACGATCCCAGCCGAGGCATCCCCCTGCGCGCCTACATGGTCCGCACCCTCACCGCTTCCGTCTACACCTACAGCCGCAGCCAGTGGCGGCGCCAGCACCGCGAAGTGAGCCTGGAAGCGGACAGCAGCGCCGCTGAAGCCACGGAAGCCATGGCCGATCCGAGCCGCCAGTGGGATCACCAGCTCATGACCCAGGACGTGCTCAACACCCTTCCCGAGGCGATCGCGGAGCTACCGCTGCGCCAGCGACAGGTGGTGATCTGGCGCTACTACGAATCCCGGGCGTTCGAAGAGATCGCCGAGATGCTGCAGATCCGCCCCGCCACGGCCCGCTCCCTCCTGCGCCACGGGCTCAATAACCTTCGCCGCAAGGTTTCCGGCAGCCCGATGATGGAGGAGTAGGGAGAGCCTCAGAGTCACTATTCGCAGCACAGGCCGCCTTTCGAACGAAAGGCGGCCTGTGCTGCGAATAGCCGTTACTCCGTGCTCGCCCGTAGGGCTTGGCTACCCTGAACAGACCCGGGCGGCGTATTCCCACTCCGCCTGGTTGTCGATGTCGAGCGCCAGCTCAGGAGCGCAATCCGGTACGGCGCGGCAGTGGCACCCGGTGAGGAAGGAGGCCCGGGCTTCCAGGTCACTTACCCGGAGGCGCCGCAGGAGCAGCTTGATCACGCAGCTCAGCCCCAGCGTGGCGGCCATGCCGAGCTGGCTCTTCCGCTGGCTGAAAAGGCGCTGGATCAGGTGCGCATTCTCGATGAGCACGCGCGGCCGCACCAGGAACTGGCTGCCACCGGTAAAGTGACCGTCCGCCAGCGGCACGTAGACCCAACGACCCTCCGCAAACCGCTGCTCGAACCGCTCCCGCCCCACCAGCGCCAGGCAGATGTCGGCCTGGTCCGGCGCGCGCTGCAGGAAATCCTGAATGGCCGCGGGGGTGAGACACGGCGTGTCGGTGCCGCACAGGAGCACCCGGTCGCTGCCGGCGGTCCCAAGAAACTCCGCGCCGGCCTGGAAGTTGCCGAAGGCCGTCTCGGTCTCCGGCTGCCACTCCGCCAGGCCGGCTACTTCGGCGCGCACCGCTACCGGCCCCACCACGCACACCCGCCCGATGCCGGGGGCGGCGTGCAGCGCTTCCGCCACCCGCCGCAGTACCGGCTGGCCGGCTACGGACACCAGCGCCTTGATCTCCGTGCCGGCGGCCTGGGCGTACTCCCCGGAGATCCGCCCGCCGGCCATCAGGATCGCGTCGACAGGCCGCTGCACTACCGCACTCCGCGGATCTGCCGCACGAACACCGTGCCCAGGACGAACCACACGGCGGCCATCGCATACACCGCTGTGTAACCCAGCGGCAGGGAGATCGGCTTCAGCGCCGCCAGGGTGAACCCGGTGATGGCCGGCGCCACCATCTGCGGCAGCACCAGCGCCACGTGCCAGACGCCCATGTCTTTGGCCGCGCCCTCGCCTTCCGGCAGCACGTCGATGGCCAGCGCCCAGTCCACCGCCTGGTAAGCGCCGTTCCCGATTCCGAAGAGCGCGGCCACGATGAGCGTGGCGGGAAGCGTGGGGAACAGGTAGACCACCGCCACGTAGATGCAACAGGCTACTGCCATGAGCCCGCCGCTCAAATAAACCAGCGGCTTGCGCCCGTGCCGGTCCGAGGCCGCGCCCGCCAGGATGCTGGTGGGGATCCCCATCGCAATGATCGTGGCCATCAGGATGGAGGTGGCTCCCAGCGCCACGTTGCTCTCCTGGATCAGCCCGGTCCGGATGAAGTCCGGCAGGAACGCCACCGCCTGGCTGTCGACCTTGATCACATCCTGCAGGAAGTAGTAGAAGAAGTTCATCACCGAGTACACGCCCATCGCCACGAAGCAGCGGGTGATGAGGACCCAGTAGAAGTTGCGATGCTCCTTCGGATCGAGGAGGAACGCGCGGAAGAAAGCCCCGATCTCGAACGGCTCCGGCCGTTGGGTCAGCGGCCGTTCGCGCACCCCCCACAGCGTGAGCGCCAGGCTGATGAGCAGGGAGCCGATGATCATGGCGTAGACCGGCCAGAACTCACCACGCCCGGCCAGCGCCCCGCCGGCCACGGCGCCGAACAGCGTGCCGAGCGCCGTCATGAGTCCCTGCCAGCCGCTGGCCCGGCCCACGTGCTCGTCCGGCACCACGTCCGGGATCAGGCCCGCGTAGGGACCGCCCCACCAGTTGCAGCCGAACTGGATGCCTGCCAGCGCGACGGCGAACAGCGCCACGTTGTCGCCTTTGCCGAAGGTGGCCATCCAGGCCAGGAAGACCGCGTTAATCAGCACGCCAACGATGAGGAACGGGCGGCGGCGTCCCAGCCGGCTGCAGCAGCGGTCACTGAGCGCCCCCGCGATCGGGGTGACGAGCAGGGAGACGAAGGCGCCGACCGGGATGAGCGTGCCCAGCACCTGCTCCTTATGGGCCGGCCCCACGATCGCCTCCACCTGCGCCGGCAGGACCACGGCCAGGAGCGCGCCCCACTGCAGGTTGTAGGCGAACCAGAGGCAGGAGACGAAGAACTGGTCCAGCACCGAGAAGTTCGGATTCTTGCCGACGGGCGCCGGGATGGCGGGGTTTGCATTCATGGGGTTGGAGCGTTGCTGTGCGGCCCTGAACGGCAGTGGGGCACGATGATCGGGATGTAGTCACACCGTATCGCGGATCTGCGGGGCGGGCACCGGGCCTTTCGCACCTTCCGGTGCGCGGGAGGGTCCCGGAACCCGCGGGACTGTTCACCCTCACGTGGGTGGTACGAACCGTAGGGCCCGCCGCCGGCGAGCCCTACGGTTCCGTTTTGCTCATGCCGCCGTTTCGGTCGGCAAAATCACCGTAGCATAGCGGGGGTACCCGCGCTATGCTACGGCTTCTCTCGCCCGTTTGGCCGGTAGTGCTCTTAGTGAGCGCCCGACCGCCGCGCGTCGCCCGCGGAGTAGGAGAGGTCCAGCGAGGTGGAGCTGTCCCCGGTGGCCGTGTAATCCGCGCGGATCACGCGGGTGATGTGCGCCAGCGGGATGAACTCGGTGA
>JAJFMS010000042.1 GCA_020696885.1 Armatimonadota bacterium
AGCGTCTCGCCAACGTCCAGCCGCGCCTGCAGGTGCTCCGAAACCGGTCCGGACGGCCGCATGCCGCCCAGGTAGACCGCCCGGCGCAGCCCGGCCTTCGCCGCGGCGCGGGCGAACCGCTCGGCGCACTCCACTTCCCGCCGGTGGAAGTCGCCGCCGCCTTCGGCCATTCCGTGCACCAGGTAATACGCGCCCTGGCAGCCTTCCATGGCCCGGGAGAGGGCGGCCTCGTCGGCCACGTCGCCCTCCACCCAGTTCCGTTCCGGCCAGCGGCGAACGGCCCGGCTGCGATCCCGGGTGAGGCCGACCACCTCGTGGCCGGACTGCTCCAATGCCGGCCACAGGTTCTGTCCTACGAACCCGGTGGCGCCCGTCACCAGCACCCGACGCATTTCAGTCATCTATCGACCTCCCGAGCCCGGCGCTCCGGTGAGCAGCCAGAACACCAACAAGCTGCGCGCGCTCCAGACCATCGTCCGCAGCCGGTTGCTGCGTACCAGCCCGGCCGCGTCCTTGCCGTTCCAGCTCGCGATGAGCCGCCGGTGCGCCGGGACCTGAACCGTGGCCGTGGCGATCCAGTTCACCACGGCCAGCAGCAGCCCGAGCACCAGCAGCGTTCGGTTTGCAGCTCCGTCGCTGTGCAGCAGCAGCAGCACGCCGGTAATCCCTTCCAGCGCCATGGCGGGTACCACCAGGCATGTGGTTCGCAGCACGATTCGGCGGTGGACCGCGGCACCGTTCCACTCCGCGTCCGCCAGCAGCGGATAATGCACCACCTGTACGAACCATACTACCCCGGTAAGGAACCAGGTAGCGACGGCGTGGATCAACAGGAGGTCTCGCATCGTACTCAAGGCATCCGGAGGCGGCGCCGGGCCGCACTGTCGCCATTGTACGAGCGGGTGGGAGAGGACGTGACGGGATGCGGCAGCCGAAGCTGCCGGGGAGTGTGCTGGCTGAAGGCAGCACGGAGGCGCCTCCCGTACCGCGGGCTCGCGGTGAGTGGGGAAGCGGGAAGGACCGCCGGAATTACCGGGCCGAAGCTCTGCTCCGACCCGGTAACTCAAAACCTATTTCGGCGCCAGCAGCATGGTCATGCGCCGACCCTCGATCGAGGGCGCTCGCTCAACCACGGCCACGTCGGCCACGGCGGCGGAGAGCTTCTCCATCTGGGCCTTGGCAATCTCCGGGTGAGACATCTCACGACCGCGGAAGATCAACGTGACCTGGACTTTGTCGCCTTCTTCCAGGAAGCGCCGGGCATCCTTCACCCGGTAATCGAGGTCATGCGCCTCGGTGCCGTAGCGCATCCGGATGCCCTTGATGTCAACGGTATGCGCCTTCTTCTTGGCTTCCTTCTGCTTCTTCGCCTGGTCGTACTTGTACTTGCCGTAGTCCAGGATGCGGCAGACAGGGGGTTGGGCGTTGGGAGCGATCTCGACGAGGTCCATCCCCTGCTCTTGTGCGAGCCGGAGTGCCTGTCGGGTCTCCATCACGCCGAGCTGATCGCCCTCGGCGCCTACAACGCGGACCTCCGGAACACGGATCCGGTGGTTCATACGCGGCCCCATATCGCGCGGGCCGCGCCGGTCGTTGAATCGATTGATAGCTTGCCTTCCTTTCCGAAGAGGCCCCGATCGGGCCACCGTTGATGCTTCCGGCTGTTTCGCCGCGCCGACTGGCTGCGAGCGCCGGTTCACCAGTGCCGGACAGCGTTCCCGCCAGGGTCCGCTGTCCGGCATGCCGGTGAATTCTACTCGACCGTTACCAGGGTCAAACCCGCCGCCGGCGATGATCCATGGTTCTGCTGCGTGATCGAGAATACCTTTCGATCACACCGCAATCTGGCGGGTGGGCGGCCGGTGCTCGGAGCGCGACCGTCTACCAGTCTTCTCCACCGCCACCGCCACCGTCGCGGCGGCCGCCCCGGCGACCGCGATCCCGGCTGCCGCCGCCACCGCCGCCGCCACGATCGGCATCGTAGCCACCGCCGCCGGCCGGCCGGCCACCGCCGGAGTCGCCGCCACCGCCATAACCACCACCGCCGCCGTAACCACCGCCGCCGCCGTAGCCGCCACCACCGCCGTAGCCGCCGCCGCCACCGCTGCCGCCACTGCCACCGCCGTAACCGCCGCCGCCACTGGGACGACCGCCGCCACCGCCATAGCCGCCACCGCCGCCGTAGCCACCGCCGCCACTAGGGCGAGACCCATAGCCGCCGCCCGCGCCACGGGCTTCTCGCGGTCGCGCCTCGTTCACGGTGAGCGCGCGGCCCTTGAACTCTTTACCATGCATCGCATCGATTGCCGGCTGTGCCTGGTCGTCGTCGGCGATGTCGACGAAACCGAAGCCCTTCGATCGACCGGAATCATCGATCGGCAGGGACGCGTTGGTCGCACCCCACGCAGCGAAGACCTCCCGAAGTTGATCTTCCGTGACGGAGTACGGCAGGTTACCTACATACAGACGCTTGCTCATCGGATCTTGTGCTCTGCTCTACAGAAACGGGCACCGCAGCGCGGTGTCGGGACTCGAAGTGCGGTGAGACGATTGGTCATCACGCGGGGCGGTAAGACTCCGGGTCGCCGGATCCGACCCGGAATTCGATAATGCGGCCGACCTGGCCGTCCGCTTGCGGATCCACCACCACCCCCCGGGCGCCCCCGGCGGCAGAGGTTTCCGCGCGCGACATGAACTCGGCACGTGTTATGGAATAAAGAGTGGGTGAAACAGCGTCTAACTCGTCCAGCACTTCACGCTGGGCGAAGTCGTAGGCACGGGCAGGAGAGGTGAACAGAACCAGGAACGTTCCTTCTGCGCTTTCCGCCACACACAGCCGCCGGCCCGTCAACTCGATGTGCCACAGGGGCGCATTCAAGAGCTCTTCATTATAAGGCGGGGTGCCTAACACTTAAACCTACTCAATGGCCCCGGCGGCGCCGGATCGACGCCGGTCGGCAGTTAACTGCGCCGGCCTCGGGGCCTGATCGATCAGATCAATGCGGACCGGTCCGGGTTGAGCCGCACCTTCCCGGATCAGTATACAGTGTCCGCCCCCTCCGCCGCAACGAGAATCACGCGGGGAAGCGCGAGGAAACGTGTGGATCCTCGCGTTCTGATGGTCTGATGAGCCTCAGGGGCAAGCTATCGCCCGGGCGTGCGGCCTGGCGCCGCAGATTGGCAGACGAAGGTGCTGGTGGGGCTGGGTGAGCGTGCGTCGTGCATGTCCCACTGGAGCTCGTGGTGAGGAGGCCCGGACTCGGGTCACTCCGCCGTGACGGAGCGCCCCGGATGAGACCTTCGTTTCACCCGGCCCGTCCGAAGGAGGAGCAGGCCTCCTATGGTGAGCAGTGCGCCCACGCCCCCCAGAATAACGGCGCTCAACCAGAAGAAGCGGAAACCGATCACTGCCGCTCCGTGTGGGCGGCGCGGCTCGAAGACAACGTCGATCGGCTCGTCCCGCCGCGCGTAATAGGCGTTGAGGTCCGGGGTAGTGAACTCGACCTCGCGCTCCCCGGCAGGAAAGCGGATTACTGCCGGAACTTCCATCGCCTCCCCGCTGGACTTGAACAGCTTCCAAGGCTTTCCAGCGCCGTTAGTAATCACTCCCCGGGCGCGGCTGCCGGTCTGGAGCAGCTGCGCGCGACCGGCAGCCTGACCGATACCGCCGAGGAGCAGCGGGAGGCCGATCATCAGGAACACGCCGCCGACCAGCGCGGGCACGGGTGCGTTCCGCTCCGATGCGAACAGCACGCCGGCCGTGCCTCCCAGCAGCAGCGCCAGTACCAGGCAGGCGATTGGCCCGGTCCAGAGGCCATCGAATGCGGCAACCCGCATCTGGCTCGGAGCGTTCGTGTCGTAGTATACGGTGACGCGGTCGCCCACTCCGTACTGGGAATACTGCTCGGCAGGCCCGCGGCCCTCCAGGGTGCGGCCATCCGCCGTGTGATAGCGGATCAAGGGGGCCGCTAGATCCGCCGAGCTGCCGGCGCCGGGAACGGTCTCCATCCGCACGACTTCGCCCTCGCTCCGGCCGCCGGTGCACAGGAGAGACGTGGATCGGTACGCCAGGATGAGAGCCGCCACGGTCGCCACGAAGGCCAACAGTGCGAGGATGAGATACGCGGCTTTCATGCGTGTTTGTCGGCTGTGGCGGAGGGAGAGAGATACTCGCCATGCTGTCAGATGCGACTTAGTGGTGGGTGAGTGCAGGCAGGCCAGGTTGCAGGGACAGCGTTTCCACTACCAGCGTGCGCGCGCACGCAAGAAATACGTGAGGATTGGTCGCTCCGTCTCGTAAGCTACGAGAGATTGCCGTCGTCCGAGGTCCTCGTGTTCCACCTTCTCGCCATCATCATGTTCCTGGCCGCCCTGGTGGCGTGCGGCGGGTACGGATCGTTTCTCTTGCGCCTCCTGCACGCCGGGGAGAAGCCGTCACCCCTGCGGGTCCCCGTGGCGCTGGCCCTGGGGATGGGAACGCTCGCCTACCTGATCCTTGCGGCGGGCTTGCTGGGGCACCTCACCCCGGTGGTGCTGGGCGGTCTGGTGCTGTTGGGTTGGGTGCTGGCCGGCGTGGAGGCACGGTCGGCCGGCGAGATCCAGCTCCCGCACCTTCCGCGGCCGCGCGACCTCGGGCAAGGGACCGCCCTGGCGATCAGCGGGTACCTGGTACTCCTCGCCGGGATGACCCTGCTCTCGGCGCTGCGCAACCCGGACGGCCTGGATTGGGACAGCCTGAGCTACCACCTGGCGGCGCCGAAGATCTACCTCCAGGAAGGCCGGATCTCGTTCATCCCCTACGACTCCCATACCGATTTTCCGTTCACGCTGGAGATGCTCTACACACTGGGGCTCGCGTTCGGCGGGGCGGGAGCGGCGAAGCTGTTCCACTGGGCGGCCGGCTGGCTGACGGTGGTCTCCATCGGAATCTGGACCTCGCGGCTGGAGGTGGCCGGCTCCCGGCTGCCGGCGTGGGCGGGACCGCTGGCGGCGGCGGTGTTCGGCAGCATGCCGGTGGTGCTGTGGGAGATGGGCACGGCTTACGTGGACCTCGGGACCGCGCTGTTCCAGTTCCTGGCGCTGGCGGTGCTGATCGATACCGTGGCGAGCAGTGACGGCGGGCCGGAGGTGCGGCTGGGCGGGGTGGCGCTGGGCGGGGTGCTCTCCGGTTTTGCGCTGGGCACGAAGTATACGGCGCTGCTCCAGTTCGGCCTGCTGGGGCTGGGGCTGGTCTGGGTGGTGGTTCGCGCCCGGCCGGAAGCCAGGGCGGCCGCCCTCAAGGCGGTGGTGGTCTTCGGCGCGCTGGGGATCGCGGTGGCGTCCCCCTGGTACATCAAGAACTGGATCTGGGTGCACAACCCGGTCTATCCGTTCTTCTACAGCCTGTTCCCCGGCTCGTATAGCTGGACCCGCCAGGCGGAGTTGGCATACGCAACGGAGCAGCGCTCGTTCGGATTGGGCCGCGGTCCCCAGGAGGCGCTCAACGTCTTCTGGAACCTGGGGCTCCACGGCCGGGCGTTCTACATCAATCTCCGCACGCTGGTGGGGGACAAGCTGGGCAGCCTCGGCCCGGTGTGGGCCGGCCTCCTCCCGCTGCTGTTCTGGACCCGCGGGCTGGGCTGGCGGTGCGTGGCGCTGCTGGCCTACTCGTTCACCTCAATCGCCGTCTGGTTCCTCATGAGCCAGCAGGTGCGGTATCTGATGCCGGTGTTCGCGCCGCTGGCAGTGGTGATGGCCGTGGTGGCGGCCACGCAGACCTCCCGGCTGCTGCGGGGCGCGGCGGGCCTGTTCCTGGCGCTCTGCCTGGTGATGAACCTTGTCATGCACGCGCCGCTAGCCTTAAACTCGGTCCAGCTACTCACCGGGCAGGTGGACGAACACCAGTACCTGGATGCCTCCATGGTCCCGGGCTCGTACCAGGTGGCGGGCTTCGTCAACCAGCTTCCGGAGAACAGCAAGATCGCGCTGTACCAGGAGACGCGGGGCTACTACCTGGACCGGAATTACTTCTGGGCCAACCCGCTCCAGCACGACCTGATTCCCTACGAGCGCCTGCAGAACTGGGACGGGCTGGCCGGTGAGCTGCGGAAGCACGGCATTACCCACGTGCTGATCAACTACAACTTCGCCAAGGGCGTGCAGGCCGAGCAGTGGTACCGCCTCTTGATGGACGGCATCCGTACCGGTAAGTTGGAGGAAGTATTCCGTTCGGACGGCGCGGAGCTGGAGCGGAAGGGAGTGATGGTGTACGCGATCCGATGAGCCGTCGAACCGTCTCCAAATCCCCCAAGCCGTCTCGGACCGCTGCGGCCCCTTCCAGCACCGCCGGGCCGGCGAGCGCCTCCGCCTCGTCCGTGCGTCGCTTCGGGCTGCCGGACTGGCGCCTGGTCTTGATCCTGCTCCTCAGCGGCCTCATCGCCTTCGCGTTCGCGCGGGCCACACCGCAGGGCGCCAATCCGGATGAGGGGCCGCACCGGGAGTACATCAAGCGGTTGGTGACGGAGCGCCGGCTGCCCGCGCTGGATCTGGAGCAGCGGCGCCGCCTGGGCCACGCGGATCCGAACTACGAGGCGCACCAGCCGCCGCTCTACTACGTGCTCGCCGCTCCGTTCTATGCGG
Organism: Armatimonadota bacterium; assembly: GCA_020696885.1. The sequence continues at coordinate 6,619 of JAJFMS010000042.1, forward strand.
CCGGTAACACGGCTGGGGGTGAATACGGCGGCGAGCAGGCGGCGCGCTTTTTCACCGTGCTGATCGGCCTGGCGGGTGTTGCGATGGTGTGGCTGCTGGCCAGGGAGCTCGCGCCGGACCGGCCCGGGCTCTGGGTCGCCGCAACCTCTGTGGCCGCCTTCCTCCCTGGGCGGCTGGCCGTAACGGCTGCGGTGAGCAACGATGCCCTGACGGAGGCGGCGGGGACGCTGACCCTGCTGCTGATCGTGCGGGCGCTCAAGGGGCCGTGGGCCCGTAAGCAGTGGATCTGGCTCGGCGCCGCGCTGGGGTTGTCCCTCCTGTGCAAGCAGAGCGCGGTGCTGCTGCTGCCGATCGCGTTCCTCGCGATCCTCTTCGCGGCGAAGCTCGCCGTGCTCCGGGAACTGCCGGACGCGGAGCCGGCGGAGCAGGAGCGGGAGACCACCGGGCTGCTGCTGCGATCCGGCGGCGTAATCACCGCCGCGCTGGTGGTGTGCGCCGGGTGGTGGTTCGTGCGCAACCTGGTGCTGTACGGCGATCCGCTGGCGCAGAAGCTGTTCAACCTCTACTTTGCGGATACGTACCGCTGGGAAGGGTTCCGCGCGGCAGGGTTTACCTTCCAGGAGTACCTGTCGAAGCGGGTGCTTCCCACGGCGTTCCTCTCGTTCTGGGGCTGGTTCGGGAACCTGACGCCGGAGCACTCGGACCTGGCGCTGGGCGCCTACGGCTTTGGACCGCCGCGGCAATGGGGTTACCCGCCGCGCTCCTGGCTCATGCCGATCCTCTGGTGCGTGGTTCTGTTCGCCGGTGCGGGAGCCGGGGTGTACGCTCTCCGACGGAAGCTTAGCCGCGGCACGACGGAGCCCGGCGCCGAAAGGAACCCCGGAGTGCCGTTTGGGGTCGGAATGATAGCGCTCCACGCGGTGTTCGTGCTGGGCGCGTTCCTGAACTTCAACGCCACCTACTTCCAGGCGCAGGGGCGGTACCTGTTCCCGGCTATCGGAGCGATTGCGCTGGGGCTGGCCGCCGGCTGCCTGGAGTGGGTGCGCGGCGCGGCGTTCGCCAGCGCGCCGGGGGATCCCCGGAAAGGCAGCGCCCGGGCCAGGACCTGGGAAGCCGCCGCGGGTTGGGGAATTGGGGCGGCGATGTTGGCTTTAGCCGCCTATGCTTATTTTGGCGTCCTCGTGCCCGGTTTCTCGCATTCATAATCTATGGATACACAGTCTGGGCTCGCAGCCGCCCCCGTATCACCACCGGCAGCTACCGGCTCCGCCCCGCGGCGCCTGAAGCTGTCCGTCGTGATTCCGGTGTACAACGAGCGAGATACAATCCAGGAAGCCTTGCGCCGGGTGCGCGCCCTGGATGTGGATCTGGAGCTGGTGGTGGTGGATGATGCGTCTACGGACGGCACCATCGCGATCCTGGAAGCCGAGCCGGACCTGGTGCTGCTGAAGCATCCGAAGAACGCCGGGAAAGGGATGGCGATCCGCACCGCCCTGGCGAACGTAACCGGTGACGTGGTGGCGATCCAGGACGCGGACCTGGAATACGATCCGACCGACTTACTGCGGTTGATGGAGCCGATTGCGCGTGGAGAGTCCCGGGTAGTTTACGGGTCTCGGTTTATGAACGGCCGGCCGCCGATGGCGCTGCCGAACTACGTGTGCAACCGCCTGCTGGCCTGGACGGCGAACCTGCTCTACGGGGGACGCCTGACGGATGAAGCCACCTGTTATAAGGTGTTCGACGCATCGCTGATCCGGTCCATCCGGCTCGATTGCCGGCGTTTCGAGTTTTGTCCCGAGGTCACGGCGAAGGTGAGAAAGCGCGGAGAGCGCATCCTCGAGCTGCCGATCTCATACGCGCCCCGGTCTTACGACTCGGGTAAGAAAATCCGGTGGTGGGACGGAGTTACAGCCCTTTGGACACTCGTCAGATACCGCTTCCACGATTAGCCGCCTGCTGCCTGCTCCTCGCCGCCGGCGCGTTTTCCGCGTCCGGTTGCCGCTCTCGCTCGGCGATGGTGCGGGAAGGCCTCAAGAAGCAGGTGAGCAAGGAGCTGGAGAAGGCGAAGCGGGACCCCGCGCTCAGCCGCATCCAGGTCTCCGGCGACAAGAACACGTTCGTCGTCAGCGACACCGACGGCCGCCCCCTGATCGAGGCCAAGGTTGACCGCATCGACGGCGCCATGCGGCCGGACCAGGGCATCCAGGGCCCGGTGCAGATGCGCAAAGCCAAGTGTCGCCTCTACCAGAAGGGGAAGCCGCAGATGGACCTGGTGGCCCCCGAGGCGACGTGGGACGGGAAGCAGTTGGTGGCCGGGAAGACCGCGCACGGCACCACCACCGACGGTGCGATGGTGCTGGATGCGCAGAAGGCGGTCTGGACCGCCGACAATGGCATCCTGATGCTCGACGGCGCCAACGTGCAGTCCCTGGAGAAGGGGAAGACCACCTTTACGGCCGATGCCCCGAAGGCGGAAGTCAACGGGAACATCATCACGATGCCGGCGGGAGGCATTGGCCGCAACCCGGAAGGCCAGCGGCTGAAGGCAGACCACGTCCGCTGGTTCCGCGATACTCGGAAGCTCCAGGCCGAAGGACACGTGGTGGTTTCCGAGCCTGGAACCCAGGTGACCGGTCACCGTTTGGTGGCCGATACCCGATTGAAGAAGGGGAAGTTCTCCGGAGGGGCGCGAATTCAGGCGCGGTCCGGGAAGCTTCCCTTTGCAAAAGCGCAATAGCCGGCGTCGGCCGGCCGGCATTTGAGTCATCACCCCATCAGAAATCGCGAGATCATCTTATGTCCCGCCAATCGCCTATTACCCATTGCCTCCTGATCGCCGGCATCGTGGGCGCCGCCGGCTCCGGCGCGCTGCTCACTTCCCGGGCCTACGCCCAGGCTAAGGGCGCCGCGCCGAAGAGCGCTCCGGCCAAGCCCGCCAAGGCAGCGGCCCCCGCGGAGCCCCAGAAGCTGCAGTTCGGCGATACCGTCATCACCTGCGACCAGCTCGAGTACGACCTGGAGAAGAAGCAATACGTCTTCACCAGCCCCAGCAAGGTGGAGCTGGTCTCCGGCAACAGCCGGATGACCGCGCCGAAGATGACGGTGAAGCTCTCTCCGGATAATGAGCTCGCCTCGGCCCGGTGCGAAGGCGGTGTCTGGATCGAGAAGAAGGACCCGGAAGCCGGTACGGTGATGACCGCCGATTCCAAGGAGCTCGACTACTTCGAGATCGAGCAGAAGGCGAACCTGGAAGGCGACGTGATCCTGCGCCAGGACTCCCCGCGGCTGGCCAAACCGATGGTGGTGACCGGAAACCGCGTGGAGATGGACCTGAAGGCGAAGAAGAACGTGATCCACCGCGGCCCGGCTGCCCAGGCCCGGGCACAGGTGCAGCCGAAGGGCAAAGAAGGTCAGCCGCCCGCCGAATCGGTGGACCTCGTGGCGGACCGCATCGACGTGAACAGCGAGACGCAGGAGTACGTGGCCACCGGCAAGCCGGTGATGATCCGCCCCTCCACCCGCCTCCAGGCGAAGCGCCTGCGGTTTACCGTGGACCCGAAGGCTAACGACGTCACCGTGGCTTACGCGGACGGTGACGTGACGTTCGACAACAAGAATGCCAAGGGCTCCACGCTCCACGCGACGGCGGACGACGGGACCTACAACAAGGAGATCAGCGAGGTCAAGCTGATCGGGAACGTCCACGCCGAGACCAAAGAGCCGGACGCCGAGAAACCGACCATCTACGAGTGCGGCGAGTTTTTCTACAATACGACGACCGGCTATCAAAGAATGTCGAAGAACGTCAAGGTGATCCTACCGGAGAAGCCGAAGCCGAAGACCGACGATCCCAAGGGGACCAAGCCGGCCACCGAGAAGCCCGGTGGCGATAAGGCCGCGTCCGAGAAGAGCAACGACAAGAAGTGAGCACCTTCATCCGCA
>JAJFMS010000922.1 GCA_020696885.1 Armatimonadota bacterium
TTGCCCAGCGGGTTGCGGTAGAGGTTCTCCAGCCGCAGCTCTTCCAGGAAGCCGGTCTCCCGGAAGTACCGGTTGTTCCGGCCGCCGTTGGCGCCCTGCAGCCAGACGCGGAGCTCCTTACTGCCGTTGCCGCCCAGGACCGGGCGATCATGCACCAGCGCCACGCGCAGGCCGCGCCGGGAGGCCGCCACCGCGGCGCAGACCCCGGCCATTCCCCCGCCCACCACCACGAAGTCGTAATCCCGCGTCTCGTGCTGCATTCTGCTGACCCCTCCGGCAACATGCTCAGGTTCAAGGGACAGGCCTGGTTCCCCTCGCGCGTGAGGCTCGAACGCTGGACATGGCTTGGGGCATCCGTACGGCCGGTTGCGCGAGGGGTGCTCCTCCGGCATCTGGACTAGCATACCCGGCCATGGTGAGCCCGCTCTCAAGGCTGCCCCAACGACCGGCGTTGACGCGAGACCGACCATGCTCACGATTAAGCATCGAACTTCTCCCGATGTGGTGCTGCTGCAGATGGAGGCACACACCCTCGAGGGCCAGGATCTTACGGGAGCGGAGCTTTCCGGTGGGGCGCTCAGTGGCGTGAACTGCCGGGGCACGGTGTTCCAGGGCGCCGTACTCCGAGGTGCAAACCTTCGCGGCGCGGTGCTGGAGCGGGCCAACCTCAGCGGCGCCGACTTGACCGAAGCCGACCTCCGGGACGCGGACCTCACAAATGCCGTGCTGCTCCGCGCCAATCTAAGCGGCGCCGACCTTCGGGGTGCCGACGTGCGCGGGGCGGACTTTTTCGGCGCGCTGCTGTCCGGCGCCGAGCTGAAGGGGGTGCTCTGCGATGAGCACACGCGGTGGCCGCCCGGTATGAAGAACTGCCCAACGCCTCCCGCCCGGCCCAGGCCCACGGGAGCACGGCCGACTGCGAACGGAAGCGCCGGCGGGGCCGGTTTTCAGCCGGTTGAGCCGCGGAACTCCGATGGCTCGGTGACTGAGGCTGACAAGACGCCAGCACCCGTACCGTGGTGGAACCGGGGCCCCCAGGACCCACGCTGGTCGGCTCTCGCCGGGGCGGCGGTCCTCGTCTCGGTGCTGGCCTTTGTGTCCACTTCGGAGCTCCCGCTCGGCAAGAGGCGCACCCGCCCGCCGAGAGCCGCTCAGGCGACCGTGGTGCCCTTAACGCCCCTGGCGCCCTCGCCGTCCCCCACATCTCGACTATCCACGGTGCAACTCTCGCCCGAAGTGCCGACGGTCAGCGAAAAACCAGCCGCGCCCCAGACCTCGAACCATCCAACGAACACGGCGTCCCGCTCACAGCGCCCGCGCCCGCGAGCTCCGAGAAACCGTCAGGTCCCAAGGCTGCGGGTCCCCCGAAGGCAGCGCCCACAGCGGCTGGAGAGATCGGCCGCTGCCGTGCGGATCACCCGCCACGCGGACCCACCGGTAAAGAGACGGAGACGACGAGTGGTCGCCGTACCGCGACGACGCACGCACATCAACCTCGCCGCTGCCCCTCTGCGACCACTGCCGTCCCCGGATCCGGAGCCAGTGGCTCGCTACAGCCCGGTCGCCTCCGCAGGGCTACCTGAAAGTCAGGAGCCGCCGGCCCGGCCCTCCTACCGCCGGCCCGCGAGAAAGCGGCGTGATGCGGCGCCGCCGCGGGGGCGGGCGAGCGCGGGCAACAACGACTTCCACTACGGCAGTGGTTATGACATCTATCGGATGCACTCCGATCGCGGCCCGAAGTAAGAAATCCCGGGCCTGCCACCCAACCCAGCCGAGCTTCGCCTTTCCCGGCAGCCGAAGCGGTGAAACACCGGCGGCTTCGTGAGCCGGGGCGTAACTCCCCCGCCTTCCGGCGCATCTATTGCGGCGGGAGGCAGTATGCAGCAATCGATCGGAAGACGGAAGCTCCTGGCGCTCGGTGCGGCGCTGGTGGCCCGCAGCGAGCTCCGGCCGGCGAAGGCGGCCCCGGAGGTGCACCGGGAGCTCGCGCCGGCCTGGACCGCAGAAACCGGCCGGCAGGTGCTGGTAACGGTGTTCTCGCCGGACGGCAAGACGCTGGCTAGCGGCGGCTCGGACGGCGCCGTGCGGCTCTGGGACACCGACACCGGGAAGCTGCGCCGCGAGGTGCCGCCCGCCGTGGGGTTGGAGCAGGTGCAGGGGCTGTGCTACACGCCGGAGGGTAAGACCCTGGTCACGCTGGCACGCGGGGAGGCGCGGCTGTGGGATGCCCACACGCTCGCCCCACTGGCTTCCCTCACCCCGCCGGACGCGGGCCGCGGCATGGCGCTGGCGCTCTCGCCGGACGGCAAGATGCTTGCCGTGGGCGGCTCGCGGGCCCTCCGCGGTTTCAGGGCCGCTACCGGTCCGATCTGGCTGTTCGATCTCCCCGGCCGCCGGCTCATTCACACGCTGGAGCAGCCGGACGGCAACGAGGTGGTCTCGCTGGCGTTCTCTCCGGACGGCCGTCTGCTCGCGGCCGGAGACCAGGCTGCGCAAGTGTTGGTCTGGCCGCTCGGCGGCGGCATGCAGGCGGAGAACGCCCCGGTCAAATCGCCCCTGTCCGCGGCGAAGCTCCTGGTGGGCGGCGGGCCGGTCTGGGCGGTGCGCTTCTCTCCGGATGGGAAGCTGCTCGCCACCGGCGGGCATGACCGGACCGTGACCCTCTGGAACCCCCGCACCGGGGAGCCGGTTCGCACCCTCGGCACCCACGATCACCTGGTGCTCTCCCTGGGGTTCTCGCCCGACGGCGCCCTGCTCGCCAGCGGGGGCTATGACAACGCACTGAAGCTCTGGGCCGTGCGCGCCGGGAAGCTGGAGCACTCCCGAAAGCTGGATGGGTGGGTCCACTCGGTGCCGTTCAGCGGGGACGGCCTGCAGCTCGGCAGCGGGGATGCCGCCGGGAAGATCCGGCTGTGGAATGTAATGAAGATCCGCCCAGCGCCGGCTGCCTGACCCCCGCGGCCGGAAGTTTGGATCCAGAGGCAGGACGGAACAACGGGTAAACGAG
>JAJFMS010000923.1 GCA_020696885.1 Armatimonadota bacterium
TTCAGGTGTTCAGGAAGAGCGCCCGCCTCGGCACGGGCTGTGCTTCCCGTGCTCTGAAGTTGCCGCCGGACCGGATCGATACCAATCGCTGTGGCCCGGTTCCCAACACCTGAACACCCGAACACCTGAACGCCTGGATCTCTAATGGTTGAACAAGAATTCTCTGGAGTTGAGCAGGCTCCACATCAGGTCTTCGGCGCCTTCTGCTTTGGTCTTGGAGGACCGCAGCAGGGACGTGGCGTCGTTTAGCTCTTCCGGGGTAGGGCGGCGGCTCAAGGCGGCCAGGTAAAGCTCTTCCGCAAGCTGGGCCTCCGTGGTGGTGGAGCGGATCAGCCGCTGCACCCGGCCCTGCGGAGCCGCGATCTTGTCGTTCACTTCGTCGCCGTTGATCAGGGCGAGGGCCTGGCCGATGTTGCCGTCATAGGAGCGCTCGCATTCGCACACGGCTTCCCGGCGGGGCTTCCCGAAGGTGTCCAGGAACTGCACCACTCCGGCGTTCGCGCCGCCACCACCGCGAGCTCCGGCCACTACGGTCGGCAACTGCATCACCCGGTTGGTGCCGCCGGCAACCTCGCTTGCCCCGTAGCGGGCCGCTTTGCCCGGGCGGCGTCCGGCGCGCCCACCGCCGCCGAGGTAGACGCCGGTAGCCTGGCTGATGCTGTCGTAGAGCTGCTCCGCCATCAGCCGCTTCGGATAGTAGCGGGCGAAGTTGCTCACGTCGTGCCGGTTGTACTGGTTCGGCACGGACGACTCCTGGTAGGTGCGGGAGTTGAGGATCGTCCGGTGCATCTGCTTCAGGTCGAACTTGTGGTCCACGAAGTCCTTGGCCAGCGCGTCCAACAGCTCCGGGTTGGAAGCCGGGTTCGTCACCCGGAAGTCGTCCACCGGCTCCACGATGCCGCGGCCGAAGTAGTGACCCCACAGCCGGTTCACCAGGGAGCGCGCGAAGAAGGGGTTCTCCGGCGAAGTCATCCACGCCGCCAGCTCCACGCGCTTGTCCTCGCCCTTGGGCACCTTCACCTGGAGGTCGTCCAGCGTCTTCGGCTCCATGATCTCGTTGGTCTTCGGGTGGCGCGGGTTGCCGGTGCGGAAGTTCACGGTGACCACGGAGGGCGTCTGGTTGTTGCCCCGGGCCTGCACTCCGGTGAAGAAGGCGGCCAGACCGTAGTAATCGTTCTGCGTCCACTTCTCGAACGGGTGGTTGTGGCACCGTGCGCACTCGATGCGCACTCCCAGGAAGATCTGGCTGGTGGCGCTGGTGGTGTCCAGCGGATCCTTCGAGATCACGAAGTAGTTAGCGGGCGGGTTGGCGGGGCGGGAGTTGAGGTCCTGCACCATCGCCTCGATCCGCTCCTTCTGCCGCGGGTTCGCGCCTTCAAGCTGCCGCTGGAGCTGCCGGGGCAGGTTGGCCATGTCCAACTGCATCGGCGAGGTCTTGCCGGTGGCCGTCAGGATGTCGGAGACCCACTCGTTATAAGGGCGATTGCTGGCGATCTGCTCGCGGATCCACTGCGCGAACGGCTCCGCTCCCACGCGGGTGAGGCGCGGGTTGTTGCGGATCGTATCGTTCCAGCGCAGCGTCCAGAGGTCCGTGTGCTCCGGCCGTGCCAGAAGCTGGTCGATCAGCTTGGCGCGCTTGTCGGGGCTGGTGTCCTCCAGGAACGCCTTCGCTTCCTCGGCCGTGGGGATGATGCCGCAGGCATCCAGGTAAGTGCGGCGCACGAACTCTTCGTCCGAGCAGAGCGGAGCCGGCGCGGTGCGCAGCTTCTGCAGCTTCGCCTGGACCAGCTTGTCGATGTAGTTCGCCTGGCCAAGCTTCGACTCGGGCAGCTTCCAGCTCGGCAGCACCGCGATCCGGGAGATCGCCACCTGGCCCAGGTAGCGCACCATCACCGCCGTCTCGCCGGGCCGCTTCGCCGTCACCAGCCCGCGATCGTCCACGTCCGCGATGGCGTCGTCGTTGCTGCTGTAGACCGCCTTCTGGGTGATGTCGCGGACAGAGCCGTCGGTCATCTCCGCCACCACCACCAGGCGCTGCACGGCCTCGGGGCGGGGCATCCACGGCTGGCCGGGGAGCACGCGAAGCTGCTTGACGCGCGCCTCGAACTCACCGACGCCCGGAGCGCCTTCCTTCAGCCAGGCCAGCAGGATCTTGTACTCGGGGCTGTCGGTCTTGAACCGCACGCCGCCGGCGTGGGGAATGGACATCGTAGCCTTGGTGAGCAGCAGGCTCTGTTCGGGGGCCTTCGCGTTGATCCGCTTGCCCTTCTGATCTTCCGCGATGGCCTTGAAGTCTTCGCCCGGCTCGTAGCCGAACAGGGAAAGCTTGAAGCCCCCTTTGCCCACCGGGGAGCCGTGGCAGGCGGTGGCGTTGCAGCCGCCCTTCGCCAGCACCGGCATCACGTCGTTGATGAACTCCACGGCCACGGGGGCAGTGGCGTTCTGGACCGTGACCTCTACCGGCGCGGTGGAGAGCTTGCCGAGGGTGGCGGTGAGACGGGTCTTGCCGTCCGCCACCGGCCGGAGCACGCCACCGGCCACTTTCGCCGGCTTCGCGTCGGCGAGGGAGAAGCGAACCTGGCCGGTCAGGTCGTGGGTGGAGCCGTCCTTCGCGGTGCCGGTGACCACCAGGTACTGGAGCGAACGCGGACCGTCCAGGACGATGGACGCGGGCTCCAGGGTCAGGCCGGTGAGGTCCGCAGGCACCGCGGCCACGGCCGGCGCCGCCTTCTGCGAGGCCTTCTGAAGCGCCTTCTGAGGCGCCTTCGCGGTGGGCTTGAGTACGGGCGCCTTCCGGACCGGAGCGGCCTGTGCCGGCGCTCCGGTAACGCTCGCCAGCACCGTCAGCGCGGTACCGGTTCCCCAGAGCAATCGCGTCTTCACCATAGCTAACCCCCGTCCGAGCAGCGTGAGCAATCCTGTCGCCGGCCCCGAGGTGGTTCACCTCTCTGCGCGGCTTCGTAACCAGAGACGCAGTGCCCCACGAGCGGGTTCAGAAAATGCG
>JAJFMS010000043.1 GCA_020696885.1 Armatimonadota bacterium
GGCCGGGTGAGCAGGAGATTCTGATGTCCTCTCGACGCTCTTCTACACTACTTATCGCGTGCGCCTCTTTGCTCCTCGGCGGCCTGGCCGCGGTCCACAGCAGTGAGCTGCAGGGGACGCGGGAAAATCCGGGTCTCCAGCTCTCCCGGCCACTCCACGGCGCGGACGCTCTCCGCGCGGCGGGGCCGCGGTTCAACTCGTTGGCGGCGCTCAACCGCAAGACGCCCCACGAGCTGGCCCAGACGATGCTCCATGACCCGGATCTCTGGCTGGACTCGGGCGGGCGGCTCATGTATACCTGCCAGGCTCCGGATGCAGGCGCCATCGCCCGCGGGATTCGGCGGCAGGCGGCCGCACGGGCCGCAGTGGCCGCGCCGGCGCCCCCGTTCCCGGTGGACACCACTTTCACCCTGCACAGCCGCCCGAACTCCACGCGCACCCTGTACCTGGACTTCGATGGATACGTCACCTCCGGCACCCCCTGGAACTCCAACATCGGTGACTTCACCTCCACTCCCTTTGACCTGGACGGCAACGCGAATGCCTGGAGCAGCGCCGAATACGAGTCGATCCAGCGTGTCTGGCAGCGCATGGCGGAAGACTATGCGGCGTTCGACGTAGACGTCACCACCGAGGACCCCGGCGTGGAAGCGCTCCGGAAGACCGGCCCCAGCGACGTGGCGTACGGGATGCGCGTGGTCTTCTCCCCGACGGATGCCTGGATCGGCCAGAACCCTCCCGGCGGGATCGCCTACATCGGCTCGTTCGATTGGGATACCGACGTTCCGTGCTTCGTGTTCACGGACAACGTCGCCAATATCGAGAAGTACATGGCGGACGCGGGCTCGCACGAAGGCGGCCATACCCTGGGCCTCGGGCACGATGGCACCGCCAGCCTGGGCTACTATTCCGGCCAGGGAAACTGGGGTCCGATCATGGGCGCGCCGTACGACGTGCCGCTTACCCAGTGGAACAACGGCGATTACGCCAGTGCCAACAACCAGGAAGACGACGTCGCCGTGATGGGCACTTACGGCGTCAACCTCACCGACGACTTCGGCTCGGCTATCACGGGCGCCACCAACCTGACCGGTACTTCCATCCGGGTGAACGGCGTTATCTCGCGGCGGACCGACGCAGACGTGTTCCGCTTCCAGACCGGTGCGGGACCGATCACCATCTCCGCCGCGCCGTATCTGTTCGGTCCGAACCTGGACATCCAGATCGAGCTTCTCACCGCTACCGGGACGGTGCTTGCCACCGCGAACCCGGCCACGCTGGACGCCTCCATTCGGCAGAGCGTAGCGGCCGGCGCCTATTACGTGCGGGTTGATGGCGTGGGAGCCGGTGATGCGCTCACCACCGGCTATTCGGACTACGGCAGCATCGGCTATTACCAGTTGGACTTGAACGTCACGCCCGCCGTGGCTCCGGTAGCCCCCTCCAACCTCGTGGCCACCGCGCTCACCTCCACGCAGATCAGCTTGAGCTGGTCGGACAACTCCTCCAGCGAAGATGGCTTCGAGGTGGAGCGTAAGCATCACCTACACGTACCGGGTCCGTGCCACCAACGCCGGTGGCAACTCCCTGTTCTCGAATGAGGCGTCCGCCACGCCGCCCTACGCGCCGCCGGGGGCGCCCACGCTCCTCAAGGTCACCGCAAATAGCGCCAGTGAGATGGATGTAACCTGGCAGGCGGGCACCGGGCTCACCACCACGTTCGAGTTGGAAGACCGGGACGGCATCGGGCTCTTCGCTGCCGCCGGGACGTTCAACTCCGCCACCACCGGCACGCGCCTCAGCGGGCTCACCCCCAACAGCAACCATACCCTCCGGATCCGCGCCATCGGCCCCGGTGGCACCTCGGCCTGGTCCAACCTGCTATTCATTACCCTGCCGCCCGCGGCGCCGACCAACCTCACCGCGACGGGGGTGGTCGGGGGCTTCCAACTGGGGTGGACCTACACCGGCAGCGTCACCTTCAAGTTGGAGCGCAAGATCGGCGCGGGACAGTTCGTGGAAGTGGCCCGCACGAGCGGCGACATCAAGTCGTTCCAGGATACCGGCTTCCTCTCAAACGTCACCGCGAACTACCGGGTGAAGGCCTCCACTGTGGCCGGGGACTCCGCCTACAGCAACGTGGCGGTCGCCACCACGCCGTCCGCGCTGCTGTCGCTCACCTTCCAGAAGACGACGGTGAAGGGACGCACGCCGCTGAAGGCCACCGTGACGCTGGACGGCACCGCGCCGACCGGCGGAGCGGTGATCGGGCTGTCGGCGGACAACGGCTCGGTGGTAGCGCCGTCTTCCGTAACCGTGCCGGCAGGCGCCTCGTCCGTCACCTTCGACATCTTCACCAAGAAGGTGAGCGGCAAGGTGACGGTGACGTTCACGGCCAGCTACGGCTCGACCACCCGCCGCGCCCAGGTGCTGCTGAAGAAGTAGCACTCCGCGGGACCGCAAGAAAAAGGAGAGGGCGTGGGGGTAACCCCCACGCCCTCTTGTTTTTTCTGTATTCCAGGCAGTAGGGCTGCTAGCTTATGTAAGCAAGCGAGTCTATAGGAGAAGCGAGTCACTGCTCGGGCCTGTGGCAATCCCAACCGGTACGGATCCGGCCTGCCGCCGAAACACCGAGGCTGGACACGGTTCACCCATCGGGATTGCCACAGCGCCACGGTAGCGCGGTGCAGGGCCAAGGGGCCGATGGGCGCTTCGCAATGACGGAGGGGGTCAAGGGCACGGCTCGTTCCCGTGAGTAATGCGTCCCGAAAGGAAGCGAGTCATGGCCCAGCCGCGTCTTTTGCGGCTGTGGCCATCCCAACCGGTACGGATCCGGCTCCCCGCCGAAGCACCCCGGCCCGGTACGGCTCACCCTCGGGTTTGCCACAGCGCCACGAGAACACGGCGAAAGGCGGAGGGCGAATCCCTACCAGCAGGCGGCGTGATAGGCGCCCACGGCACTTGCGTCCGCTTCTGCCAGCTCCGCTTCCTCACTGGGCACCGCGGGAAGGACCAGGTGCACGCGGTCCGCCGAATTCTCCACCACGACAAAGCGTGCACCGTCCGGGCAATGGATGCCGGCGCGCTCCAGCACCTCATCCGGATGGGTCAGCAGCTCCGCGCGGAAGCCAGGATCAGACCACGCTCGCGCCACGACCCGGCGCCATGCATCTTGAAATCCGTCACTCGTCCGGTCCATCCGTGCCTCGCGGTCCATTAACCTACCATGGCGGACCTCTGGAGTAGTGGAGAAAGTCGACCTACGGCCACACCGATCCCCATTACTCCAGCACTCCACTGCTCCAACACCCCGACCCGGTCACACCGCCGCATTCACGCACTCGGCGCGCCACCTCGCTGCGAGCAACTCTAGCCGGCCCTGCGCAGCGGCCCCGGAGCCACGTTTGCCGCCACCGGAATTCGCAGCGGCGGCACGTTCACCGTCCGGCGCCGGACCTCTCGGGAGCCGGCATTCAGGAGGTGCCCCGGATGCGCGAACATCATCCGGGCCGTCTCGTACGCCGACCGCACCACCCGGCAGCGATCTTCAGCGGGCATCGCAGCAATTCCCGCGGCGAGCTGGTCCCCTCGCTCGTTTTCGGCGCCGAGGGCGCTGTGCGCGCGCAAGCAGCGGGTAGCGTTGACGCCGGCCGGCAGCACGGCGGCCACCGCGCCGAGATAGGCTTCCGTCACCGCCCGTGCGGCGCACTCCAGCGCATAGCCATAGCCGAACACCGCCACCGGATGCGGGCCGGCAAGGCAGCGGAGGGCGTAATGCAGCAGCGCGATAGTGCACTCCCCCATCGGAGCGCGGGATGCGTACTCCGAGGGATAGCCCAACGCCTCAAGGTCGCGCACCGCCAGCACGTCCTGACCTTGCGACTTCCGTGCCGTGCTCTGAGCCAGGCGGGCCAGCTCCGGACGCCCCGCCTCCACAAACCGCGAGGCCGCCCGCCGCAACTGCCACTCGGTCCAGTGCGTGGTGTAGTAATGCCCGACCAGGCGTTCCACGTACCGATCCCGGTTCAACGGCGGAACTGCTTGCCGGCGGAGCGCTTCCCGCTGCGGGATCGCCACCGCCGCGTCGAGGAGGCGCCGGGTGGTGGAGATCGAGCCGCAGCCGGTCATCGGCACGCCGAAGGGGTCCGCGCCGGGACAGCCGGACGGACGATATACCCACGCACGCACCTCGCTGGCGACCAGGACCGTTTCCGGGTCGATCAGTGTCCATTCCACAAGCATCTATGTTCCCCGAAGGCGCAGTGGGCATCCCTTCGGAGGGCTGCCACTAGCTTGGACGAGGAGAGGTGGTGCGAGTTCCCCGGTGGCAGTCCGACTTTCGATTACAAAAGCAAGCGGGTCACGGTTCACCGCAGAGACGCAGAGAGCGCAGAGGGCTACAAAGAAGGGAGAAGTTAACCGCAGATGGACGCAGATAGGAACTGACTACTCACCAAAGCAGTACCCGGACCCGCCCTCCCAGTCATTGCGAAGCGCCCGCCGGCCTCTTGGTTCTCGCCGTGCTCTCGTGGCGCTGTGGCAATCCCGAAGGTTGAACCGTACCAAGCCCTGGGTGCTTCGGCGGGGGGCCGGATCCGTACCGGTAGGGATTGCCACAGGGCAAAAAGCGCCCTTCGCAATGACTCGCTTCTTTTAGGGGAACCGAACGGACGAGTATTCAGTCACGTCCCGACGTGCCTTCCTATCTGCGTCCATCTGCGGCTAACTTCTCCCTCTTTGCGGCCGCCCAAGGGGCACCCGGCGTTCTCTGCGTCTCTGCGGTGAATTAAAAGAGCCGGCCTTGCTGGTAGTCCGGATTGAGGCGGTAGCCCTGCTCCCCGGCGCGCACCAGGAAGCCCGCGCGCTTCAACCGGGAGATCCGCTGGCGGATCCGGAGACAGAAGCCGTCGAGGTCGTCGGCGGCCGGGTCGCGGGGGCCGCGCTCGTTCCAGAGAAGGAGGGCGAGGTCCCGACCAGATGCCGTCTTCCGGCGGGAGTAGGCTGCGTAGCGGAAGACCGCCGCCAGGATCGCGCGGTTCAACGTGTCCAGCTCCCCGGCCACCGGCCCGAAGACTTCCGCCAGCTCCTTCTCGAAGTCTCGCTCCACCAGCAAACGCTCGGGAACGAAGAATGCCTCCGCTCCCTGTCCGGTGGTAAGCGCGCGGAGAACGCCCCACCGCTCCAGCTCGCGGGCGTCGCTGGCATGGCGGCTCTCCCCCGTCAGCAGCAGCGGATACCGGCCGCGGAAGCTAATCCACGTTGAGCTCGCCAGATATGCGAGCACGCGTTCCTGGCCTTCGGAGAGGAGGCTGCCCTCCATGCGCTCCAGGAGCAGGCGGCCGTAGCCGCGAAGATAGGCCTGGACCGGCTCTCCAGCGAGCGGTTCGGCGCTGAGTCGCGCCTCCACCCCTCCCCCCTCGAAGCGGAAACTCGGGGGGCAGAGTCCCCGCTCCAGGCAGCCGTCCAACATCGCTTGCAGTCCGGCCCCGCGGCCATCTCCTACCCCGTACGCCTGCATGATCCGGGCTAATGCCGACTCCGGGGCACCGGGGCCGGGAGCGATCCCTCCGAGGCCCCCCTGCGGCGCCTCGACGACCACTCCGCCGAACGGTCCGGGGCTGGTGACCGTTACCGAGTGCCCGGGACGCACGGCGATCGTGGCCGGGCGGTTGAGCGTGTAGCTCCGGTGGAGGAGGGCGTTGTGCAGCAACTGGCGCAGCGCCGCCGGGTCGAACCCGGCGCTCCCCTCGGTAGGCGGGGGAGGCGCGGTTCGGGTGAGGAACGCCCAGCATGCATCGGCGAGGGCCGGGAGGGAGCCGGAGACCGTCTCCTGCTCCGTGCCCTCTGTTTGTTCCACGGAAAGCCGCACCCGGCAGCGATCGCCCAGGTACACCGCCGGATCCGCGCCGCACACCAGCATGCCGACCCGGGTGACCTCGTCGCCTCGCAGGAACCCGTGCCGCTCCAGGAACGGCCGGGCGGCCTCCAGGTCGGCTTTGAGCGTCTCCACGCGCACCGGCCGGTTCAGGTGCGCGATGTATGTATTCACCTGCTCCAGATCCAGGTCGTCCAGCGACGTTCCGGCCACCGGCGCGAGCTCCGGAGACTGCTCCTCGCCGGACGCTTCGTCCTGCTCGACCGGCTCGGTTTCTAACATCGGATCGATCACCGCCGGTTCACCGCGCGAAGAGAGGCGCGCGTCGGGCAAACGGTCCGGCACGCGCCTCGATTGTAACCGTCGCGAGCCCCCGGATCAACCAGAGGCCGCGCGGTAGGGTGCGGTAGGCGTAATGCGTAATTCGTGATGCGTAATGGCTCGGCTCCCCTTACGCATCACGAATTACGCATTACGAGCTGGTCGAGCGCTCGCCGCCCTCTTCGCGGTGTGCCCGATGCAAGGAGCGCACCCGCACAGCTCAATGATGCCGATTCCGATGCAGCATGAGCGGCACCAGCAGCAGGCGGCTGAACGGCACGAAGAGGAGACTGACGCCTGCCAGGAACATCGGTGAGTGGTAGCCTGCTGCCTGGGCGTCACTGCAGATCGGGACGTAGATCATGATCAGCCACGACTCGATCACCCCGGAAGGCCGCAGCGGCGCCGTTCCAAACACCGCCAGCCAGTGCAGGATACCAAAGACCGCGACCGCACCGGCGAGCCAGGCAGCGGCCCATCCGGCCAGCCTCCCGGGAGTTGCCAGCCGCTGACGCACCACGACCCATACAGTACCTGCAGCCGCCGCTAGCTTCACCCCGAGCCCGGCTAGCAGCATCCCGATGATGATCGGGGGAACCGTCAGCGAGCCTGGAGGCGCGTCGGATGGCTCGAGCCGGGTGAGCACGAAGAGACCGGCAGCAATCGGCAGGGTATGCGCGAGGAACGGCACTCCATAAACCACGAGCGCGCTCCCGCTGAGATCGGCCCACATGCCCTGCACCAGGTTCTTCCAGGTCCAGACCGCCAGGAAGCCCAGGATTAGCGCCAATGCCACTCCGGTCGCCGGCGAGCTGAAGCGCGCCAGCAGCACCAGCAGCGGAGCGCCCTGGCCGTCCAGCCGGGCCGGCAGCAGCAGCCATCCCGTTACAAAGCCCGCTACGACGGCCCAGGTAAGCGCGGTACTCCACGCGGCGGCGTGAAGCCGGGCCGCCGCGAAGGCCGTTTCGGGCAGCGGGCGCACGGCCAGGAACGGATGGAGTTGGAAGTCTCGCGTCCCCCGATCATAGGTGCGGCGCCCGAAGCCCACGATGGCCGCCAGCAAGGGCGGAAAGAAGAGGCACCCCACCTGGAGCTTCAACCAGAGATTGACCTCGATCGCGAAGAGTGTGGCCGGAGGGGGCTGCGCCACAATCGGTGCGGCTTCCCGCAACCAGAGCAGCGGCAGGGACAGCAGGGTGAAGACGACCAGCGTCACCAACGGTAGGAGTAGCCCGGCGCTGCGCCATTCACACACGAGCTGCGCCTGGGCCGCGCTGTCGACTCTCTGCTCGTACCCGGCGCTCTCGGCCCGCCGCCGCCCACGTAGCTGCCAGGTCCAGTCCGGCGTGTCACCCGTCCGGGTTCGCGCGAGGCCGGCCGTCGCGGCGCCATAGCCGGCGACAATGGCCGCGAGGAGGCCGCAGGTAACCAGGGACGGGGCCACCTCGGCGCCGACAGCCAGCACGGCGCCCGTTACCAGCCCCGGAATCAAGGTGAGCGCGAGGACGACCCGCAGGTACGGCAGCCCGATCGGTATCCAGAGCAGCGCCTGCAGCCAGGTTACGGCCGCCGCCGCCAGGAGCGCGGGCCAGACCAGGGGAGCCTCCACGTTCAACGGTCGCAGCACCAGGGACGCAAACGCCAGCCACGCGCTCCCCGCCGCCAGGCCTCCGTAGAGCATCGGCCAGAATACGAGCTGGGAGGTCCGCACCGGCAGCAGGAACTGCTCCGGCGGAAAGCTGGGCACCCGCCCCAGCACGTCCCCCTCCGGATAGGCGAAGCGGGCGACGAAGAACAGCAGCAGGAACGCCAACGGCACGGCAGCCGAAAAGATGCTGCTGCTCCACTCCACCGCGCCCGGCTGGCGGGCGGCGATGGCGAGCCCGGCCAGGTAGACGCCGATGGCGGCGGCGGTCCAGCGCTGGCGTCCCCAGAGCTGCCAGCTCAGCGCCAGAGCCGGTGCGGCGTTCATACGCGCTCCCCCGCTCCGGTCCGGGCCATGAAGATCTCATCCAGGCTCGGGCGGCCCCGGTGCACCACTTCCGCGCCCAGCAGCACCGCCCCCGCTTCCGCCTGGGCCAGGCTGCCGGTGCAAAGCGCTGACCACTCCCGGCCTCCCCCGTCCCAGGCCAGAGCTCCCGCCAACGCCGGTGGCGCGGGACGCGGCGCCGCGAACCGTAGCGTGATCCGGCAGTGCTGCTCCTTCACGTCGTCCAGCGCCTCGCAGAAGACCAGCCGGCCCGCGCGCATCATCGCCACCCGGTCTGCTACCCGCTCCACCTCGCTCAGCAGGTGCGAGGAGAAAAGCACCGTGCGTCCCTCGTCGGCAATGGTCCGGATGATGGCGCCGAGGATGTCCCGTCGCACCACCGGGTCCAGGCCGGAAGACGGCTCGTCCAGCACCAGCAGGTCCGGCCGGTACGCCAGCGCCACCGTCAGCCCGGCCCGCGCTCGCTGCCCCTTGGAGAGGGTGCGGATCACCGCTGTGGGGTCCAGCCCGAACTCCCGGCAGAGCGACCCGGCGTACTCGTGGTCCCAGGTGGGATAGAACGACCGCGAGTAGCGCAGTAGCTCGTCCACACGCATCCAGCCGGGCAGCTCGGCGTTCTCAGACAGGTAGCCGATCCGGGACAGCACCTCCACCGGGTGCGCCGTGGGGTCCCTCCCGAACACCCGCACCACGCCGGATTGCGCGCGCAGCAGGCCCAGCACGTGCTTGATCAGGGTGGTCTTTCCGGCGCCGTTCTCCCCCACCAGGCCGAGCACCGTGCCCGCGGGGAGGGAGAGGCTCACGCCGTCCAGCGCCACTATCTTCCCAAACCTCCGGCCCACGTCCCGAAGCTCCACGATCTCGCGAGGCTCGCTCATTGCTGCTGCTCCTTCGCCTGGCGCGGGAACCAGCCCGCCATCATCCCGGACATCAGCGGAAGCGCCAGCAGCCGCTTCTGGGTGGCCGGGCTCGCCCCGTCATAGCTGCGGAAGAGGTCCTGCAGGGAGCGCTCGAGCTGCTCTGGCTTCATCCGGAACATCTCCTCGAACTGCTGCCGCTGCACACTCGCCAGGCGCTCCTCCCGGGTTCTGCCCGCTGCCGAAGCCGCGGCGCTGAAGATCAGGTACACCGGCTCCGGCGCCAGCTTCGCCTCGAGCTTCGCCCCCTCTTCGGACGGGTCGGCCAGCAGCATCCGGAACACGGTGGAGGCGCCTGTTGCCGGGTCGACCAGCGCCAGCCGGGATAGCTCCACCAGCTCGAGCTGCCGGACGGCGCGCGCCAGGCTCTCGGCCGCCCCGCGAGCGGCGAGCTTCCGACGGTGCGCGGCGGAGATCCGCACCCGGCGCCAGGTGGCTCCAGTCACCGGCTGGACCGCCGTATCCAGCGCTTCCGGCAGCGGCTGCTCCGCTTTCGGACGAACCGGCCGCTCCGCGACCAACAGCGTGGGGTCGAGCAGCACCTTCGTCTCGAAGCGCTGTTCCAGTTCCCGGCCGACGCGCGCCAGCTCCGGGAAGTGATCGACTTCCGCCGGTGCGGCCGGGCCGGCACCTCGCGGACCCGCGCCCGCGCCCGGTTCCAGCAGCGGCTGCAGCAGCTCCCGGGTCTGCCGCATCATCGTCTCCCGTTGCTCCGGGGGCGTGGCGTCCCAGAGGCGGTAGCTGGCCTGCACCGTCGGCCCTGCCAACCGCTCCATCTGCCGGGGTGGGAGCCGGGTGATGAGCTGCATGAGCTGCCCGATCGACCGCGGCAGCTCCGCCTCTCCCACCGAAAGCGCGAGCTGCTGCCGCTGCAGGTCCGCGATCCGCGCCTCCGGCGGCCGGCCGTCGCTGGTGGAGACCGTGCTGTAAACCAGGTACACGGGCTCCGAGCTAAACCCCTGTGTCCGGAGCCGCGCCTCCCCGGTGGCGTCTCGCTCCAGGCTCAGCCGCTGTGGCGGGTCCCCGCGCTCTACCAGGAGGTCCCGCGGCTCCACCCCGGCCAGCGAGCGGGCCAGCGCTCCCAGCCGCTCCGGCGACGGCTCCTCGCGGAGCCGCTCCGGGAGGTAGACCTTCCGCCACGCAGTTCCGGGAAGCCGGGCGCATAGCAGGTCGAGCGCCGTCCGCGGCGCCTGGCCGGGGTCCGGCATCCGCGCCGCCGGGGCGGCGATCTCGGGGTCCACCACCACGCGAAGCCGGTGGCGCTGCGCAAGCCGATCCGCGAACGCCTGCAGCCGGTTCGGCACCTCTGGGGCCTGGGCAGTGGCGGTGGAGGTCAGCAGCACGGCCAGTGCCAGTGCCGGAAGAAGTCGAAGCGTGCTGTTCATCGGACTGCGTCCTCCCTGTTCTCGGTGCGCATCAGCGCGTCTCGCTCGCGAACCAGCGTGAGCAGCTCTTCGGTCCCCACCCCGAGCTGCCGCGCCTCGGCGAGCAGGGTGTCGATCCGCTCCGACAGGATCCGGACCCGCTCGGCGCGTTCGAGGCGCGACCCCTCCGCCGAGACGTACGTGCCGGAGGTGCGCCGCTTGGTCACCAGGCCCGCCACCTCCAGCTCCCGGTACGCCCGGGCCACGGTGTTGGGGTTCACCAGCAGTTGCTCCGCCAGCACGCGGATCGGCGGCAGCTCTTCCCCCGCTTCCAATCGCCCGGAAGCGACCAGGTACTTCACCTGGTTCACGATCTGCAGGTAGATTGGGACACCGTCCGTCGTGGAGATATGGATCTGCATGCGTCGCTCCCACTGTATTAGTTCATTAATACAGACGGAACGATTGACGGATGGTTACGTGTTCTTTTTTGGCGGCGCCAGCACCGCCGCCGGGATCTCCGGCAGGATTTGCCGCGTCGGCTTGGAACAGTGCTATCGCCAGCGGCCGCCGTAGTGGCCCCGATCCCCCTTGAGGAACCCCGCCATGCTCCGTCGCCTACTTCCGGGCCTGCTCCTGGCAGCGCTCCTAGCGCCGCTCCCCGCGCGTGCCGCCGAACCGAAGGTGGTCTACCTCTGGCCCGCCGGCGCTCCAACCCTCCAGGGGGCGAACGAGAAGGAGACCACCACCCCGCCGAACGCGCAGCCGGGCCAGCGCATCAACTCCATCAAGAACGTCCACAACCCCTCGATCGAGGTGCGGCTCCCGCCCAAGGAGCTCGCCACCGGCGCGGCAATGATCGTGGCGCCCGGCGGAGGCCACTCGCAGCTCGTCTGGGGCTCCGAGGGGACGGACATCGCGGACTGGCTGAACAGCATGGGGGTGGCCGCGTTCATCCTCAAGTACCGGCTGGCGCAGACGCCCAACTACAAGTACACGGTGGAGGGCGAGGCGCTGCAGGACACGCAGCGAGCGGTCCGCATCGTCCGGAGCCGCGCCACGGAGTGGGGCGTGGACCCGGCCCGGGTGGGCATCATCGGCTTTTCCGCCGGCGGGGCACTGGCCGCCCTGGCGGACATGCGGTTCGACCGCGGCAAGCCCGGGGCATCGGACCCGATCGAGACCCAGAGCTGCCGGCCCGACTACGTGATCCTGGTCTACGCCGGCTGGGACCCGAAGATGGACCTCACCACCCCGAAAGACGCCGCGCCCGCGTTCCTCACCAGCGCCGGCCTGGACGACAAGTTCCACGCGAAGGAGACGGTCGACTTCTTCAACGCGCTGTTCAACGCCGGAGTCCAGGCGGATCTCCACATCTACGCGCACGGCGGCCACGGCGGCGCCATCAAAGCGCGCAACGGCATCCCGTTCGGCACCTGGCACCTCCGGTGCCAGGAATGGCTCGCCGACCTGGGCGTGCTGAAGCGACCGTAGTTCGGTGTTGGGTGTTCGGTGTTCGGAGAGGAAGGCGCGCTTGGCG
>JAJFMS010000924.1 GCA_020696885.1 Armatimonadota bacterium
GGATCGGGTGCGGGCCGCGAGCCCGCCCCGACAGCACCGCGGACGCGGCCGGCTCCACGGCGATCGCTTTGAACGACGGCTTGCGAGCCCGGATCACTTCCGTTACGCCGGTAATCGTGCCCCCGGTGCCGACGCCGGCTACCAGGAAGTCGACCGCGCCGTCGGTATCGTTCCAGATCTCTTCCGCCGTGGTTCTGCGGTGCACGTCCGGATTGGCCGGGTTCTCGAACTGCTGCGGGATGAAGTACTTCGGATCGGCCGCGGCCATCGCCACCGCCTTGTTGACCGCGCCGATCATCCCCTCCGCCGCCGGGGTGAGGATGAGCTGGGCCCCCAGCGCCTTGAGCAGCACGCGCCGCTCCATGGACATCGTCTCCGGCATGATCAGGGCGCACTTGTAGCCCCGGGCCGCGCAGACGAACGCGAGACCGATGCCGGTGTTGCCGCTCGTGGGCTCCAGGATCACCGTATCCGGTCCGATCTTGCCGGCTAGCTCCGCCGCTTCGACCATCGCCAGGGCGATCCGGTCCTTCACGCTGCCCAGCGGATTGAAGAACTCGAGCTTCGCCGCTACTGTGGCGACGCACCCTTCCGTAACGCGGTTGAGGCGCACCAGGGGGGTGCCGCCGATGAGTTCCGTGATCGAGCCGGCGATGGGCATCTTGATTCTCCGTGGATGGTAACGTGGATGGTAAAAGGTTGGGGACTAGAGCCCAAGCATCAGGCTCTGCGCTTCGTCCAGCTTCTGAGCTTCGGTCACCAGGTCGGCGAGCGAGATGCGGGCCAGCTCCTGACGGACCGTCCCGTTCAGGTGACTGTGCAGGTTCCGGATGACCCAGGCGGCCGGGAGGGTAGTCCCTTCGGCCGGGAGGTCGCCCAGGAAGCCCTGCCCGTGCAGCGCCAGGATGACATCCGCAGCGGTGATCAGACGGGGCTCCCGCCCGAGTACGTACCCGCCCGACGCGCCGCGCACGCTGCGCACCAGGCCCGCCCGGCGAAGCACCACGAGCAACTGGTTGAGATACGACTCGGGGATGTCCTGCCGGCCCGCGATCTCCCGGCTCTGCGACGGCCGTCCGACAGGCTGCACCGCGAGATCCAGCAGGGCACGGAGGGCGTAGTCGACTTTGGACGTGAACAGGGCCATAAGGGCGGCGGGGACACCGTAAAGATGACTAACTTGAGTTAGACAGTCACCATTCTATCACCGTGTACAGGGGTGGTCAATTGCGTGTGGGTGTGGGGGTGGGAGTATGGGTGAGTGGGGGAGCGGGCGGAGCGACGGTGAATGGTCCCGTAGGGGCATCCCGCCGTGGTTGCCCTCGCCAGGGCTTCCTTCCTGCGCCGGCAGAGCCGTACCCACCGGTGGAAGACGGCAGGGAGGAACGGCTCTGCACACGCTTACACCGTCGTCGTTTGCAGGGCAACCACGGCGGATGCCCCTACCGAGGAACGGCCTCAAGCTCTCCTACATCTCGCAGTCACACCCACCACGGGTGCCGCGGCGGAACGCTGCCACAATTGATCAGGAGCCAGGCATTCCACCGTCTTGACGCACGTGCCCGCCGATGCTAGAATTCGACCTGCCTCAAGGAGCGATGTCCGAGTGGATGAAGGAGCACGCCTGGAAAGCGTGTAGAGTCGCTAAAACCGGCTCTCCCGGGTTCGAATCCCGGTCGCTCCGTTCCTGATTATGGCTAGCGCCCCCATTGCGCGACGGGTCCCGGCCCGCACCAGAAGCGTCACCGCAGCGTTTGCTGTGGTGACGCTTTTTGTCTTGGTCGGCACGAGCTGGCGAGAGTCGCACGCTCGCGTGGCGGCTTCCTCGCCCCCACGCCTTCCACCCGCCCAGCCCGCCGGCCCGGGCGAGCGGGTTCTGGTGTTCTCCCCCCATCCGGACGACGAGACGCTGGGCGCCGGCGGCTACCTACACGAGGCGCGGCACCGGGGCGCGCGCATCCAGGTGGTCTACCTCACCACCGGAGACGGCTTCCGCCTCTGCGCCGCCGCCCGGTACCGCCAGTGGCCCAGCGGTGACCGGATGCGCCGGCTGGCAACGGACCGCCGCGCGGAAGCCCTCGCCGCCCTGGGCGCGCTGGGCCTGCCGCCGGACGCCGCCGTGTTCCTGGGCTATCCGGACCGCGGACTCGCCCCGCTCTGGCTTACCCGCTGGGGCCGCCAGCAACCGTACCGCTCCCCGTTCACCGAGGAGCGGGCCGTTCCCGCCGCCAACACCTTCCACCCGGGCGCGCCTTATGCCGGAGGCGCACTGCTGGAGGATGTGGAGTCGGTCCTCCGGCAGTTTCGTCCCACGGTGGTCCTTTATCCGGACCCGGCGGACGACCATCCGGACCACTGGGCCGCGCACTGCTTCGTGCAGCTCGCGCTGGAGCGCCTGTCCAAGGAGCCGTGGGCCAAAACGGCGCGGCGCAGCACTTACCTGGTGCATCGTGGGGACTGGCCGGAGCCGCAGCGCCTGAACCCGGCCCTCTACCTCAGTCCCCCGGCCGCGCTGTCGGGCCTTGGAGCACAGTGGGAGATGGTGTCCCTCACTCCCGCCGCTCGCGATGCGAAGGCCCGAGCACTCCGAGCCTACCGCTCGCAGCAGGTGCTCGCGGGAGGCTTTCTGAACGCCTTCGTCCGCCGGAACGAGCTGCTGGTCCATTGGCCCGACGCCGAAGCGCCCACCACCACCGGCGAGGTCGTCAGGCCGTCCGAACCGAACGCGTTCCGTATCCCGGTCCTCCTGCGCGCCCCCGGCGAGCCCAGCTCCGAGTCCTCCTGGGGCGAAAGCGTCCTACCGGACCCCACCCGAGACCGCTTCGCCCGCAGTCGCTGCGGCGCCGTCGACTTCACGTCGATCGAGGTGCAGCGGACCCACGAAGGCGTGCGGCTGCAAGCGGAGCTGCGCGACCCGGTCGCGGCCTGGCCGGTGTACGAGCTGTGGTGGAAACCGGTGCAGGGAGCCGCCGCCCGCATCCGCACCCGGCGCTACCAGATCAC
>JAJFMS010000925.1 GCA_020696885.1 Armatimonadota bacterium
AGGAACGAGATCGGCTTGCTGCGCCGCATCTGAAGGTAGACACTGCGGCGGGGTGCGTCGTCCTTTGCGGAGATCTGCCCCACGTTGTCCTCCACGATCGGCACCGGCGGCCCGAATTGCGTGCGGTCCAGCCGCCCCGCCGCCACCAGGATCCGGTCCCGCAGCGCCTCGGCGTCCAGCCGCCGCACCGGGAACCGGCTGTACAGCGAGCCGTCCGAATCCACCTTCCGCTTCGCCGCATCCGCGCCCGACGCCTGGCGATACACCGTGGAGCACATGATCAGCCGGTGCAACCCTTTGAGAGACCAGGGGGTATTGGGTGTTGGGTGTTGGGCGTTGGATGTTGGGGAAGAGCCGGGGTCCGAGCCCGCCGCCGCCCCAATCCTACTCTTACTCTTACTCTTGCTCTTACTCTTACTCGCGTCGTTCGCATCCGCCGAGGATGCGGCTTCGCCCGAAGCGAAGGCGCTCGCGAGGTAATCCAGCAACTGCGGATGAGTAGGCTTCACGCCCAGCTTACCGAAGTCTCCGGGGGTATCTACGAGGCCGCGGCCGAAATGGTTCAGCCAGACACGGTTCGCGAGCACGCGCCCTACCAGGGGGTGACGGCCGTCCATCAGGTGGCGCGCCCAGGCCAGGCGGCGGCCGGTAGTCGGCAGGTTGGGATCCTTCTCCGGGAGGTCGAGGCGCTCGCCTTCGGGGGCGGCGATGGTGAGGTCGCCGGGGGCCACCGCCTGCTTCGGATCGCGGTGGTCGCCGCGATAGAAGATCTTGGTTACCGGCACGATGCCCGGCTCTTCGGAGAGGATGCTGATGAAGTCTTCCGCCGGCCGCTCGCCGCGCTTGGCGTTGATGCGGTTCTGGTCTGCGGTCAGCTCATCGGCTGCCTTCTGGTTGTACTGGTAGAGCACGCCGGGGCTGATCAGCAGCTTCGGGTTGTTCGCCACCAGCAGCTTCTGCTCCACCGTGCGCTTATCCGCCGGGGTGTTCAGCGCCGCGCGCAGCAGCTCTCGCTGATCCGCCGGGAACTGCTGCAGCTCGTTCTCCAGGGCCGCCGCCACGAAGCGGGCCTGCTTCTCCGCAAACGCCGCCTGGAGCTTCTGCGCCTCCGCTTCCACCGCGGCGGCCTGGGCACGCTGGGCGTCCGTGTAAAGCGAGATCAACCGCTGCCCGGGCGCTCGCCAGTGGCTGGGGTCCAGTGCGGGCTCGAACACGGCGCGGAGGCGATAGTAGTCTGACTGCGGGATCGGATCGTAGCGGTGGTCGTGGCACTGCGCGCAGCCCACCGTCAGCCCGAGCAGGCTGGAGCTGACGATCTTGAGCGTGTCCCCCACCACCTGGTTGGTATTCGCCGGATCTGCGCCGGTGCCGTCTACGGCGGTGCGCAGGAAGCCGGTGGCCGTGAGCGTCTCGATCTGCTCTGGCTTCAGGTTCGCCCAGGGCCGCGGCACCAACTCGTCGCCGGCCACCTGCTCCGTGATGAACTGGTTAAACGGCTTGTCCGCGTTCAGGGAGCGGATCACGTAGTCGCGGTACTTGTAGGCATAGGCGCGGGGCGTGTCGTCGCTGCCGTTGCCGTCCGAATCGGCATAGCCCGCCACGTCCAACCAGTGCGGGGAGGCCAGGAAGCGGTCTACCATCCGCTCGTAGGAGCCGGGCGCGGTATCGTTGACAAACGCGTCGGTCTCTTCCGGGGTAGGCGGGAGACCGGTAAGATCCAGCGCCACGCGGCGCACCAGCGTGAGCCGGTCCGCGTCGGGTGCGAACGAAAGGCCCTTGGCCTGGAGCTTCCGGAGCACGAACGCGTCGATCGGCGTGCGCACCCGGTCCGCGGCTTTGAACTGCGGCACGGCCGGGGTGCGAATCGGCTGGTAAAACCAGTACGCGCGCTCGTCCGGGGTGATGTCCATCCCCGCCGAGAGCTGCTGCGGCTCCACGCGCAGGGTGGGCGCACCCGCGGCGATCCACTTCTCGATGATCGCGATCTGCTCCGGCGGCACTTTTTTCCCCACGGGCGGCATGTCGCCGGACTTCAACCGCTGCACTAGCAAGCTCTTGCCCGGGTTTTTCGGCACCAGCGCGTGGCCGCTGTCGCCGCCCTTCTCGATGAACCGCTTCAGGCGCAGGTCGAGGCCGCCCTCCAGCTTCTCACCGCCGCCGTGGCAGTCGAAGCAGTAGGCCTTGAGCACCGGACGGACGTCCTTCTCATAGCTCACCGGGGGCTCGACCGGCTTCCGCGCCGCCAGCGCCGGCACGACCCCCGCAAAGGCGAGGCCGCACAGCGAGATTGCGGTCAGTCGGGGGCTAGGGGGCATCGGGGGCTCCTCGGGAACGGGCAAATCTACCGGCAATGATCATTAGACAACGCTGCGAGGCAGATGTTGGTTGGGAGATTCTTGCCGGATGCGTGCACCGACCGATCTCCACGGACCAACGTGACCGGGCGCGCACCCGAGTCGCGCTCTCGCGCCGATCCGGCCTCTCGCGGCGCCTCGCATGAGCCAGAATGTCGATTGCTAGCTCCGCGCGCGATCACCTATGCTCCCTGAAAACCCCTTCTTCACGCGCGAGGTCCGCGCCTTTGGGCGGCGCGGCTTCGCGCTGCTGGCCTGGCCACTACTGGTGCAGGCGTTCCTGATGCTGGGGCCGCTGTTCCTGATGGAGCGGGCCGCGGCCGGCGCGCTGCAGCCGCTCGACGCCTGGCGCGGCCTGGCCCTGGTCTTCTTCGGGCTGGGACACGCGGCCACGTCCGGCGGCGTCGGATGGATCGTCGGGAAGCGGGTCTTCGGGGAAGAGCACCGGCGCCGGGCCCTGGACGGCTTGCGCCTGGTAACACAGCACCCGGCGGTATGGCTCTCCCAGAAGCTGGTCTTCCCGGTCTACCTGCTGGCGCTGGTCTGGGCGGCCGGGCTCCCGTTCTACGCAGCGATGGCGCTCCGGGGTCATTTCCTGCCGGGCCAACTGGAGCCGGGCGCGCTCCTGGCGCTCTGGGTGGGGCTGCTTACCTTCGGCGCCGCCCTCCTCTCGCCGGCGGAGGGGCTCCGCAGCCCGGTGCGGGCCGGCTCTCGCATCCGCCGGGCGGAGGCCTGGAGCGACCTCCTGCTCCTGGCGCTCCCGCTCTGGATTGCGCTGGTCCTGCTGCGGCTGGCGCTGGACTGGATGTATTACGGGCTGGGCCTCCGCGGCACACCGTACCCCGCCCCGCCGTTCTTCGGCGGCTACCTGGCCACGGACCACGGCCTGGCTGTCCTGATGGTCGCCTACGCCGTGGCCGCGCTCTGCACCGCCTACCCGGTGGCTCATCCGGCGGGGCGCTGGTCGGCGCTCGTCCGGATCACGGGCCGCCTCTTCGCCGTGACGGTCGCATACCTGCTATTCGCGGGCTACATGTGGAAGCAGGAGCTCCCGGCCGTACTCCTGGTGCTGGGAGGGCTGCCGGTAGCCGTGCTGGTGGCGCTGCCCGCGGAGTGGCGGGAGCGGCTGACCCCGGAGCGGCAGGTGCGGGTCCGGGCCGAGGATCCGGGCGCCGCGCAGGACCTGGCGCGCTGGGGACGCTGGTTCGACAACGCGGTGTTCATCCGGGACCTCCGCGTGGCGCTCCGCGGCGGTGGACTGCGCCGGCAGTTCCTGCTCAACAGCGGTGGCCTCTGTCTCCTGGCCGGAGCGGTGGGCGGCATCGGGCTTCCGTTCTACGGCATGTCCGGCGCGGCGGCTTCGATCTGGCCGCCGGTGGTCTACCGGTGGGCGACCGGCGTGATGCTGGCCGGCTCCTGGCTGATCCTCCCGGCCATGCTGGCGTACGGAGGCCGCGCCCTGGCAAACTGGGGCACGGAGCGGCGCTGCGTCACGCTGCCCCAGGTATTCGCCACGCCGCTCCCTACCGAGGCGTTCGTGCGAGGTCGCTGGCTGGCCGCCGTGCTGGTAGGCCTGGTGCGTGCACTGCCGGTGCCGCTGGCCATCCTGCTGGCGCTGGGGGTAGTGGCGGAGGCGCGGGAGATCCCGATGTATGTGGCCCAGGGGGTCTGGCTGGCGTCCCTCGGGTTGGTCTTGAGCGTGGGCTTGGCCGGCTCCGCGCAGGATACCAGCATCCAGCTCGAGGATCTCTTCTGCTCCGGCTGCCTGGCGGTCTACGTGGTGATGGTGGAGGGGCTGCTCTATCTGTGGCTCTGGACCCAGGCCCCCCTGGTCGGCGGAGCGCCGGACCGAAGCGGGCTGGTGCTCTACTCCTGGTGGATGACCCCGCTGAACGGCGTGGTCACCTACCTGGTCTACTGGCGGGCGGTGGCGGACATCGCCCTGCTGCGGCGGAGGGAGACGGAGTAACCGGGGGAATGTTGGAGTAGTGGAGTGATGGAGTGATGGAGTGATGGAGTGATGGAGTGATGGAGTGATGGAGTGATGGAGTGATGGAGTGATGGAGTGATGGAGTGATGGAGTGATGG
>JAJFMS010000926.1 GCA_020696885.1 Armatimonadota bacterium
TTAATGGTTTCGGCTTCCGTCAGTAGCCTTCGGTCGGCCGATCTGGCGCAACGTGATCTCCTGCGCCTCGATCGGATCGGGCAGTCCAGTCTCTGCCAGGCGTGTCTCCAGCCACCGATCCAGGTCCGCGCGCAGCTCCGCCACTACTTCCGGACGCTCCACCGCCAGGTTGTGCTGCTCGCCCGGGTCGCGGAGCAGGTCGTACAGCTCCACCGGGGGACAGGCGTGCAGGTCCGGATGGTCCCGCGCTACGATCAGCTTCCACTCCGGGGTCCGCACCCCCCGCTTCCGCATCCAGGTGCACTCCGTCAGGTAGACCCGGCCGGCCGTTCCCGGCGCAGCGGGGTCCGCGAGGAGTGATACGAGACTCGTCCCCTGCATCTGTTCCTGGGCAGCCATTTCCGGCGCACCGATCAGTTCCAGCACTGTGGGTGCCACGTCCAGCAGCCGCACCTGACCCGCCGGTCGAACCCCGGCCGGTATCCGGCCCGGCAGCCGCATGATCAGGGGCACGTGGAGATTTGTATCGTAAAGGCCGTGGTGGTCAAACCACATGCGGTGCTCGTCCAGCTCCTCCCCGTGATCCGCCGTCACGATCACCAGCGTCCGCTCCGCCTCGCCCAGCTCCTCCAGCCGTTGGAAAACCTGCTGCAGGCACGCGTCCATGTAGGCGATCTCCGCGTCGTACTGGGCCTTCACGAACTCGATGTCCGTTACGTCGCCCATCCACTCACGAAAGTAGTGCATGAACGGTGGGAAGTTCAGAACCGGCTCCATGGAGCGGTTTAGTGGATCGCGCTCGTCGCCGCCATAGAACATCCGATGGTAGGGCGCCGGAGGGAGGTAAGGCGTGTGCGCGTCCCAATAGTGCAGGAAGAGGAACCAGGGCCGCTCCTGCGCCGCGGCCTCGTTCAGCACCCGCAGCGCGGTGCGGGTGACCGCTTCGCCCTTGCGCCAGCCGACTTCCGGGTCCCGGGTGAACTGGTAGCCCTCGTAGCGCTCGAAACCGCGGCTGAACCAGCGCCCCAGGTTGTCCGCGGCGCCGGTCCAGTAGCCGCGGGCCTGCAGCAGCTCCGCCAGCGTGCGCACCTCCGGCGAGAGCTCCGTGGTCGCGCCCTGGGCGATGATCTGGTGCCGCATCGCGTCGCAGCCGGTGAAGAGCGTGGTGTGCGCGGGATGGGTGGGGATGTGCGGGCTGAGGCAGCGCTCGAACACCGCGCCCTGCTCCGCCAGGCGGTCCAGGTGCGGGCTGGTGTTCCGGCGCCAGCCGTAGCAGCCGAGGTGATCGGCGCGCGTGGTATCCAGCGAAATGAGGAGGATATTCATCGTACTCCGATAACAGTTGTTTGCCGCTGAACTTCTGTTCGTGTTATACTCCGGATCAAGGAGACCACGCCATGAAGGGATTGACCACCAAGCAGACCCGGGTGCTGGACGTCATCCGGGGAGCGATGCGGCACTCCGGCCAGCCCCCGACGGTTCGCGAGATCGGCCGCGAGATCGGGGTGCAGTCGAGCTGTACCGTGCAGCGCCACCTGGATGCCCTGGAGAAGAAGGGCTTCATCCGCCGCAACCGTTATAAGTACCGCTCCATCGAGCTGACCGACTCACCGATTCCGCCGTTCGTGCGGGCGGTGAACGTGCCGGTGCTGGGGCAGATCGCGGCCGGCGCGCCGATTCTGGCGCAGGAGCACATTGAGGATACATTCCCGCTCCCGATGGACCTGGTGAGCGACTCCGACGCCGTGTTCATGCTGCGGATCAAGGGCGATAGCATGATCAACGCCGGCATTTTCGACGGGGACCTGGTGGCGATCCGCCAGCAGAGCGTCGCCCAGAACGGCGAGATCGTGGCGGCGATGATCGAGGACGAGGCCACCGTCAAGCGGTTCTTCAAAGACGGGCGCAAGGTCAAGCTGGTAGCCGAGAACCCGGCCTACGATCCGATCATTACGGACCAGTGCCAGATCCTCGGCAAGGTGATCCTCAGCATCCGGCAGTTCTAGTCCCGGTTTAAACCAGGCGCGGCGTGGTCTCTGCGCCTGGCGGAGCGCACGCGCGGGAGCGCGGCGGGTAGTTACCCCGCTGCGCTCCCGCGCGTTGTCTTGTACGGTCGCGGTATGTAGGAACATCTCCCCGCCGTGTCGTAAGAAGTGGCGGTGCCATCACCGTCGCCTTTGTCGCTTTCTGGCGGTCCTAAGAGCCGATCCCGGTAGGCATAATGGGCTCTACCTGCCAGCGGGGTTCTACCATGACTTTGCTCCATCGCTGCTTGATCGTGGCCGGCCTGGCCGGGCTCGCCGGCGTCGCTTCCGCCCAGAACCGGGTAACCTGCGTGGTGGACCGCAAGCCGGCCACCAAGGGCGGCTCCGTGGTACAGGTGAACCGGAAGCGGCTCACCCTCTGCTCCGTGGGCTGCGCCACCGCCTTCCGAAAGCAGCCGGAGAAGTACCTGGAAAAGGTGGGCGACTGCCCGGTGCTACACAACCCGGTGGCCAAGATCGAGCCGGCCGGCCGCCTGGTGCTGAACAACGGCCTCTACTACTTCTGCTGCGGCGGGTGCAAGGAAGGCTTCCTGCAGTCCGCCCAGCACCTGAAGAAGCTGGAGGACGTGGTCACCGGCGAGGTATTCACGGCCTCCGACCTCTCCCCGCGTGCGGAGTTCAAGGGCCAGCACTACCTGTTCGTCACCGAAGCGAGCAAAGCGTCGTTCGAGAAGACCCCCGACAAGTTCGCCGTGCTCTTCGCGAAGTAGGGTGCGAGAGCGGGCGTGAGTCATCCGCGAGCGATGATCGCCCCGGCATGGCAGATAAGCGCCGACCTCGGGAGGCAGAGTTTACCACAAAGTCACGAAGGCACTAAGAGAAGTTTCCCTGTCCCCTCTTCGTGCCTTTGTGTCTTTGTGGTGATGAATCCGGGCGCAGCGAATTCTGGCTACTGGGATCGGCTCTGAGGCACGGTGATTGCACGTGTGCTACCTGAAAGCTCCGCGGCCGGCGT
>JAJFMS010000927.1 GCA_020696885.1 Armatimonadota bacterium
AGCGACCTCCTGAAGGGTGCCCTGCTGGGAGCCCTGGGCGGAGCGGCCTACGAGTATCTGAACAAGGACAAGAAGAAGTCCGGCGGCTATTCGGACGTGGAGCTCTCGAAGGGCACCGAGTTCGGCGTGCGGG
The DNA here is from genome assembly GCA_020696885.1 of Armatimonadota bacterium. The sequence continues at coordinate 134 of JAJFMS010000927.1, forward strand.
TGCACGGCCAGGTGGCGTTCCGCGACCAGGATGAGTTCCGCTACGCGACCTACCGCTCCGACGACGACCGGGACGACCGCTACGACTCCCGCGCTAACCGGGACCGTGACTATGATCGAGACCTGGATCGGGATCGGGATGACCGCTACGACCGGGATCGCACCGAGCGGGATCGCACGGATCGCGATCGGGACAACGACCGCAACTACGATCGCGACTCGGACCGGGTCCGCAACGAGCGGGATCGCTACGAAGACGATCGTTACGAGAACGAGCGGACGGACCGCACCCCGAGCCGGACGCCGGAGAACCGCCGGACCGCGAACTAACCTTCCGCAGTCAGCACCGCCACACAAAGACCCGCGGCACAGTGATGCCGCGGGTCTTTATGTCTGGCCACGGATCAGTGGCATATCTGGCGGTTCGTCCGGTTGCCCACAGCCAGCGACACAGGGGTGGGAACCCGGCGCGGCCTGGCCCGTACGACACTACAACCGCACCCGGTCATCCTGGAGCGCGGCGAAGGATCCCCAATGGAGCGTGGTGGCCCCCGGCGCCGGCGTACGTGCCGGTGCAAGATCCTTCGCTACGCTCCAGGATGACATGTGACGCGGGATAGGGCCTCGCGCCAGCCCCGCACCAGCAGCGCCCGTCGGCTACACCGGTTCCGGAACGCCCGACGCCGCGCTTCGATAGGCGGCATCGAGCATCTCCACCGAGCGCATCGCGGCCCAGCCGGGAGCGTGGTTCTGGGTGGTGCGGCCGAGGATGAGGTCCACGAAGTTCGCCGGTGGTCCCTCGCAGGAGTAGGCACCGGAGCCTGGTTCCGGGGTCGCCACCACGTCCGCTCCGTCATCGCGCCGCACTTCCAGCCGCTCGCGCTCCACATCGAGGAGCAGCATCCCCTCGCTGCCGAAGATGCGGAGATCCACCTGGAACGGGCGGTGTTCGGGGATCGTCGCGGCGCCCGAGACGGTGCCGATCGCCCCGCCGGCGAAGCTTACCGAAAGGGCATCATAGAGGTCCACCCGGGCGCCTGGGGTGGACATCTGCGCGTACACCCGCTCCGCCCGCAGCCCGGTGAGCCAGAAGAGCATCCCGGAGGAGTGGGAGATCTGCGCGTGCCCGTAGCCGCCGCCCGCGATCGCCGGGTCCGCCCAGGTGCTCGGCTCCGGCGAGAACAGGACGTCGCCGGCCTGGCCTCCGGCCAGTTCCTCGGCGCGCGTCCCACACAGCAGCTTCCGGATCGGGCTGGCCATGTGACACAGCACGTACTCCACCCGTCCGACCAACCCGGAATCCAGCAGGCGTTTCGCTTCCAGGATGAACGGCTTGTAGTGCCAGCCGTACGGCACCAACAGGTGCAGCCCCCGCTCCTCGGCGAGGCGCACCAGCTCTCGAGCGTGGCTCGCCGTCACGCACATCGGCTTTTCGCAGGCCACGTGGAGGCCGCGCTCCAGGGCAGCGCGGGCGTGCTCATAGTGCAGCGTGTGCGGCGACACCACGAACACGCCGTCGAGCTCCACCGAGTCCAGCATCTGCCGGTAATCCTCGAAGGCGTGGCGGAACCCGAAGTGCTCCTGCACCCGGCGCAGCTCGTCCGCGCCCAGCCGGCACACGGCCGTCAGCTCCACGTCTTTCCGGTCCCGGAGCAGTGGCATGTGGTTGGCCGTGGCCCACCAACCCGCTCCGATGAACCCGATCCGCGCCTTTGCGGCCATGACAACGCTCCTGGTTACGAGAGGGAGTAGATCCGCACCAGCCCCATGTTCGAGACGTATTCATCCGCAGACATCGCGCGCCGCCCGTTGCCGCTGTGGCCGCGGTTCTCATAGAGCGCCACGGCGAGTTGTTTGCCGTCCGGGCTGAGATCCAGATCGTAGCCGCTCGGCCCGGCGATCCAGTGGAACGGCTCTTCCTCGCCGGGCTTCCAGAACCAGAGCGCTGCGCCGGAGGTGCCTTCCGCGTAGGCGACCAGTGTGTCGTCAGGCAGGAAGCGCACGGCGTTGATGAAGCCGTCCACCTTGACGCGAGACATAACCTTCGGCTGGTGAACCACCTTGCCGGTAGCCCAGTCCAGCACTACCACCGTGGGCGTGCCGGGGCAGAACGTGTTGCTCTCCGCCTCGGAGAGACCCGCACATGCCAGGCGGCTGCCGGTCCGATCGAACGCCATCGCTCGCACTCCGCCCACGTCCGCCAGGAACTCTTCCTTACGAGTGTGGAGAAGGGACACATCCAGGTCGCGGACCAGCCGCCCGGTGCCGAGATCCCACTGCTTCACCACGCCGAACAGGTCGCCGCTCACCAGGGTTTTGCCGTCCGGGTGCACCACCAGGCTGAACACGTGGCCCCGATGCCCGGAGAGCGCCCGCACCGGCTTTCCGTCCGCGGCCGACCAGACCCGCAGCTCGCCCCCGCAGCCGCCGGCGATGAGGCTCTTCCCGTCTCCGCTTACGGCCAGCGCCCGCACCCAGCCCTCGCACGCGTGCGTGATCGTCCAGAGCGGCCGGGGCTGTGCGTCAGCATAGGTCCAGCACTGCACGGCGCCATGGCAATCCCCCGTAAAGAGGCGCTTCCCATCCGGATGGAAGGCGAGGGACTGGATCCAGCTCATATGCCCCGAGATCGCGACCTTCTGGTCCGTCGCGAGATCCCACCGGTACAGGGCGTTCTCTAACCCCGCCGTGAAGAGGTACTTGCCGCAGGGCGAGAACCGGCACCGGGTGAGCTGCCGCTCATGCTTCAGGTTCTTCGTCACCCGGACTTGCTTGGGGTCCATGGTGCTCATGCCAGGATCTCCCGGATGGGGGAGCAGTCGTCGTGCGCGATCGGGAGCGGCTGGCCCTGGTTGTCGTACTC
>JAJFMS010000928.1 GCA_020696885.1 Armatimonadota bacterium
GAGCGGTGGAGGGATGCGGAGATGGCTGAAACGACCCATGAGTTCCGGGACTTCGCGCTGAAGATGACCCGGGGAGACGAGCTGCAGCTCGACGTGACGGTGACGAAAACGGCGGCCGGCCTGACCTCGGCGCAGTCGCTGGCGGAAGGCACGGTGTGGATCACGGCAAAGCGCCAGCTGGGAGACGCGGCGCCGGTGTTTCAGCTCAACAGCGCCGGCCTGGGCGGCGTGGCGGTGCAGGACGCCGCGGCCGGAACGGCCCGGGTGACGGTGCCCCCGGAGGCCACGGAAGCGCTGCCGGACCGGGAGACGGTGCTCTACGTGGACCTGGTCTGGGTAGACGGCGACGGCATGCCGCACACGTTCCAGAAGGGGAAGCTGGCGGTATATCCGGACGTGACGGTTGGGAGTTAGGAAGGATGAAGGCGGAAGGATGAACGATGAAAGAGCCGGCCCCGTAACCGCCAAGCGGTCATGTTGAGACGGTACCAGCCCCAGTGCGGCGTATGTGTCGACTGCGAAACATCTCCTACCGGCCTCGGAACGCCACTCCCGGGCGTCGACGCGCCCTCGTCCCCGGGGTCAGGCGGGGGGATCACGCACCGGTCCGGGAGCCTTCCCGCTGGTCAGGATGACCTGTTACGCGGGCGATGGCACACGCGCTGTTGGCGTCGAGGGTCCCTGCAAAGATCGGTCGCGCGTGCTCACTCCTGGCGCTCGCCCTGAAACCAGCCGATCGTCCATACCCAGTCCCCGAAAGAGAAGACGCACGCCGGCCCTTCGCCGGTTATCTGGTATTCGTGATTGTGAATCGTGGCGGAGTCGGTGGGGCTCACCCGCCGGGTCTTGACTTTCCAGCCAGACCCTGGTGACTGGACCCACTCAGACGCCAGCACGACAGATCCGAATTGCACCGGCTGAATGGAGGCGGCCACCACCAAACCCAGCGCCAGCAGCGGCGGCAAGAGGAACAGCCAGCCCACTCGGGATCGCCGGCGAGCAGGGGGACGGCCGGGCTCCTCGGTGACAATCGGCATCAGTCTACCGTGGGGCGCTCAGTTCTGCGGCTCGGTGAGCTTGACGCCGAAGCGCCGGCAGTAGCTGGAGATCTCCCGCTCCCACTCCCGCACCAGGGCCGAGCCGTAGGGATCGCCGTCTTCCGCCAACTCCTGGGCATGGCGCAGTCCGCGGCGCAGTGTGTCGTAGCCGTCCGCCACCTGGCCGGCCGCGGCGAAGCCCGAAGCGCTGGAGACCAGCCGGGCGAGGGTCACGAGTTCATTTCGCGGTATGGACACGTTCGGATGTTCGGCAAGCGGACGGCGAGAACCTATCCCGGCAAGCACGAATTTCGTGGATGTTGTCCTACTCCCACACGCCACACGCCCACACGCCCCTACTCCACTCCCTTCCTCAGCCGCACCTCATCCACCATCCCGCGGAATGGGCCGAGCGTCAGCACCAGCGGCGTCTTCAGGCCCGGCCGGAACACCGGGCCGCTAATGGCTCCCCAGGGCTTTCCATCCACGAAGAATTGCTCCTTGCCGGCCGCATCATGCGTGATGCGCACGTGGCACCACCGGTGGCGGGGGAACTCGCGGGCGAACCGCTCGCTGGGGATCGCCTTGCCGAAGCGGGGCGCAATGCCGCGGTCCCAGGTCTCCTGCTGCCAGCCGAGCAGGGAGTCCCACTCGTTCTGGAGCCCGAACACGATCGGGTCGCCGGGATAGCTCCAGCCGGCGAACTCCTCCAGGTAGAGCATCAGGTCCAGGGTCAGCGGCATGGCGGCCGGGTCCGGGACCAGCGCCTTCGGGACCTCCACGGAGAGCTGCTCCGCCCCGTCCAGCACCAGGCAGGAGCCACCCGGCGGGGAGAGCCAGGCCGGCGCGAACGGTGCGAACACGAATGGGCGTCGCTCCTGGCCGCGCTTCGTCACGGCGCGGAGTTCACCGCGGCCGGCGGCGTCCTTTAGGTCCCCGTTCAGGTGGAAGAGCAGCAGCGTGCGGTCGTCCGGCTGCGCCTCCCGGGTCGGGAACGGCGGGCTGCTCGGCACCGCGTCGATCTCCGTGGTGGCGTAGCCGAAGCGGCCATCCGTCGTGACCACACTCACGGCCACCGGGTAGTGGCGGCCGGGCTCCGAGAAGACGTGGACCGGCGCCCGCTGCGCGGAGAACGACTCGTCCCCGAAGTCCCAGAACACCTGGCGCAAGGTGACGCCCGGATCCGTCGCCACGTCGAACGCGGCCCGGTAGGGTGCGGGGCCGGAGGGCTGCGCCACGCGGATCCGGATCTTCGGCGGCTTCGCGGGCCGCTTCTCGCGCCCGGCGAAGAACCCCGCCACCAGCGTCTCCCGCACCATCGGCCCCATCGTGAACTCGGAGCTCACATTGAAGCCGTCGTACCACCGGTTCAGCAGCGGCCACTTCTCCGGGTACGTCCCCTCCGCCAGCCGCTTCCCATACTTCTCGAACCAGTAGATCTCTCCCGAGCCGATCCCCAGCGGCAGCCCGGGCACCGGCTCGATGATGGTGTCCCAGCTACTCGGATCGCTCACCGCCTCCATACTTCGCTTCGCGCCCAGGCCGGTCTGCAGGAAGTGGCCGGAGGCGTTGGCGCCGCACGTATAGCTCAGGTTGTCCAGCGCGCACTCCAGGTAGGAGCGGTCCTTCTCCACCGCGTATCCGATCAGGAGGTCGTAGCCGGCCAGGTCGCCGGGGAACACCCAGCCATAGTTGCCGTGGCGGATGCTCGGCTCCGGCATCGACAGCCGGTACGGAAACGACGCCGCGTGCGCCACGTGCATCCGGCACGCGCCGCGGAGCGCCTCCTTGCACCGGGCGAGCATCGCCGCGTCGGTGGGGCGATCCTGCAGCAGCAGGTAGGCGTGCGTCGCGTACCCCACCCCTTCGAACAGCGGCCACCAATCCCACCGCTTCTTCCCCGGGTCGAACTCCTTCAGGAAGTACCGATGGTACTTCTCCTCGCCGGTCGCGGC
>JAJFMS010000929.1 GCA_020696885.1 Armatimonadota bacterium
CTTGTCGTCTTCGGTGATCGTGCAGCGCACGTATTCCCGGTTCTGCTGCCGGAGTCGCTTGAGCTCCTCCACCCGGATCTGGATCTTGAGGCGGGGCACCATACCCTCCCGGAACAAGGCGACGCTGTCGTCCTTCTTCGGCTTCTTGGGCGGCTTGACGGTGGCGGACCCGGGCTCCGGCTTGACCACCACGGCGGTAGCGGGCTTCGCGGTCGGCTTCACCGGGACGGCGGGATCGGGCTTCGCAGCGGGCTTCGGGACCGTCGGTTCGGGCTTCGAGACCGGTTTGGCCGCCGGGGTGGCGCCCGGCTTGACCTCCGGCTTCGCAACCGGCTTCGGCTCGACCTTACCCGCTGCCGGAGCCGCGGGCTTCGCGGCCGGCTTCGTGTCGGCCGGAGCGGCCGTCTTTCCCCTGGTGGAGGCGGGTGCTGCCGCCTCACCAGCTCCCGGCGCGGCGCCGGCCATCGGCGCGGAGCCAAGCCCGAGCAGGAGGGCCAGCAGCGCGGCGGCGTGCTTCCGTCGCCCCCGCCGGCGGGATCGTTCAACAAGTGCGAGGGGGGACTTCACGGCAGCGACCTCCGAATAGAGCGGAGCGGCACCGTCCGCCCCGAGGACGATATTCGGCGCCGGCACGCAACTCTCTTGCATTGCATCATCCTTGCGCCGCGGTGACCACGGCTGGCCCCAGCCGCTCACCGGGCGGGCGGAGGGTGACGCGGCCCCCTTCCACCTGGAGCACCTGGTCGCACGCATCCAGCGTGTTGAGCCGGTGCGCGATGATGAACGTGGTGCGCCCCTGCATCAGACGCTCCACGGACTCCATGATCAGCTCCTCGGTGCGCATATCCACGGAGCTGGTGGGCTCGTCCAGGATCAGGATCGGGGAGTCTCGCAGGAACGCGCGGGCGAGCCCGATCCGTTGCCGCTCCCCGCCGGAGAGCGACATCCCGCGCTCGCCCACCCGGGAGGCATAGCCATCGGGCAGCTCCGAGATGAAGTGGTGGATGTTCGCCGCCTCGGCCGCGGCGATGATCTCGTCCATCGTAGCGTCCGGCCGCGCGTAGGCGATATTCTCCGCGATGCTGGTGGCGAACAGCACCGGCTCCTGGAACACCATCGCGAACTGCCCGCGCAACCCGTTCACGGAGTACTCGCGGAGGTCCACGCCGTCCAGCAGCACCGCGCCGCCGTCCGGATCCCCGAACCGCATCATCAGGTAGGTGAGGGTGGTCTTCCCGGCGCCGGTGGCCCCCACGATCCCCACGCGGGCCCCGGCCGGGACCTGGAAGGAGACGTCCTGCAGCGCCTGCCGCTTCCCATCGTAGGAGAACGACACGTTCCGGAACTCGATCGCGCCGCCGGCCCGCTCCAGCGGGCGCGGCGTCTCCGGCTCGGGCACGTCCACCGGCTCGTCCAGCAACCCCAGCGCCCGCTCGGCGCTGGCGAGCTGCGTCTGGAGGTTCACCGACTTCCGACTCAGCGTCTTCAACGGCGCGTAGAGCTGCGAGATGTAGCTGCTGATCAGCAGCATCTCCCCCAGCGTCAGCGCGCCCGCCAGCACGTCGTTCACCCCGAAGTAGAGCACCGCGGCCAGCCCCACCGCCGCGATCATGTTAATCAACAGCCCCAGCGTGCCGTCCGCCAGCGTCAGGCGGATCCGGCGCTGCACACACCGGTCTGCGGCGGCGGCGTAGCGGTCCCGCTCCCGCTCCTCCTGTCCGAACGCCTTGACCACTCGCAGCACGCCCAGCACTTCCTGGATGATCCCGAGCGCCGCGCTCTCCTGCTTCTTCAACTCCCGGGACTGCCGGCGCATCAGCGGCCGGGTGGCGCGAGTCAGCATGAACAGCGCCGGCGCGATCACCAGGGCGGTGCAGCCGATCTTCCAGTTGAGCCGCAGCACCACGTACAGCATCGACACCAGCGAGAACGTGGAGTTCAGCAGCGGGATCGCGCCGTCCACGAACAGCCACTCCAGGGCCGTAGCGTCGGACTGGATCCGGTACTGCGTGTCCGCTGTCCCCTTCTTGGTGTGGTACAGCAGCGACAGCCGCTCTGCGTGCAGGAACATCCGCGAGCGGAAGTCCAGCAGCAGGCACTGGCTGGTTTGCACCGTGAGCAGCGAGCTGGATAGGCTCTGGAGCTGGTTGGCGAGCGCGATCACCAGCGAGAGGCCGCACACCAGGAGCAGCAGCCCCCGCGGGTCCTCCGCCGCCCACGGCAGCCAGCCGGCCAGCGGCGGGGGCAGCGGCCGTTGGTGGATCACACTGTCCACCGCCAGCTTCATCGGTACCGGCACGAGTAGTGTCAGCGGCGTGCCCAGCAGTTGCAGGAACAGCACGCCGCCCAGGCGCGGCAGGTACTTCCGGGACTCCCAGAACAGGCGGCGGAACAGGGCGAAATCGGTGCGGGTAGGTTCTGGCATGGTCAGGCGGCCGGTCAATCGCCGTATCGCATCTGGAAGTGAGTTTCGGTTTCCCGCACCGTGCGAAAGCCGAGCCGCTCATAGAGCCGGAAGGCGGGATTTACCTTCAGCACCTGGAGCGCCACCGGCAGGCCCCGCTCGGCCGCCTCATGGCATAGATTCTCAATTATGGCGGTTCCGAGCCCGCGGCGCTGGTGCTCCGGCAGGAGTTCGATGCTTGCCAGAAACAGTGCGTCGTCCTGCTCCCAGACGGTGAGCGCGCCCGCCGGTTCCCCCTGTACGAGCAGGATTTGCGTTCGGTCGGGGTTCGCGTGCTCTCGGAAGTAGCGGCGCTGGAACGTTTCGTCCCAGCCCCAGGTCGCGCTGACGTACGCTTTCATCGCCGCCACGCGAAGGTCCCAGAGGAACTCCAGGTCCGCCTCTGTCGCAGGTCGACGCCGGTAGCGCGCGTCCCCGGCCGGCTCGGAGCGTGGTCGACGTCGATCAGCCACTGCCGGGGATGTCCAGCACGAGGGTGCGCTGCGCGGAGATGAACTCCGTCACGTAGGGGTCCGCGGGGGTGTCGGATCAGCGGGTCCAGCGCGCCCAGCGGCTCATCCATCAGCAGCACGGGCGGGTCCAGCATCAGCGCCCGCATCAGTCCCACGCGCTGCCGCTGCCCGCCGCTTAGCTGCAGTGGGTAACGCCGGAGCCCATCCGTGGGAAAATGGACCAGGGCCGCCAGCTCCGTCACCCGCGCCTCCACCCGATCGGGAGCCCAGCCCAGCTCCCGCGCCAGGAGAGTTACGTTTTCAGCAGCGGTGAGGTGTGGGAAGAGTCCGCCGTCCTGGATCACATAGCCCACGCGGTGCCGGAGCAAGCGCGCGCTCTGCGGCGTCACCGGCTGGCCCTCGAGCGAGACGGAGCCGGAGTCCGGCCGGATCAACCCCACGATGAGGCGCAGCAGGGTGCTCTTCCCGCAGCCGCTCGGCCCCACGAGCGCGTGCCGGACACCCGGCGCGATCTCCAGGGAGGTCGGCTCCAGGACCGCACGCTTTCCGTAGCTCTTCGAAACCTGGTGCAGAGAGATCATCGTGATGGCGGGAGTAGTGGAGTGATGGAGTAGTGGGGTGTTGGAGCACCTGGCCCGGCAGGGCCTGAAGGGACCTGCCTACGCGACCGAACGCCCCTGCAGGGGCCACGGCGGGTCCTCGCCCGCAGGTTCGGCACGGTTAATCGGAGTGGCGCTCCGCGTTGCCGGGCCACGATAGATGGCCTGCGAGCCAACAAGCAGGCGCTTATGATTTACGATCTGGGCGTGCGGGGTGTCGGGGACTGCCGTTCCAACACTCCAACACTCCAACACTCCAACACTCCATTACTCCTGCGCCTTAACAATCGCGGGCACGCCCGACATTCGTGTGGACAACCGGGGCGAACCCGGGTAGGTAAACTGATAATATGACCCTTGCTCAAACCGCAACCGCCCCGGACCTGCTGGAGGCCGTCATCGCCGGGCTCTCCGCGCAACCCAAGTCGCTGCCGTGCCGGTTCTTTTACGATCGGCAGGGCTCGATCCTCTTCGAAGAGATCTGCGAGCTGCCGGAATACTATGTCACCCGCACGGAGGATGAGATCCTTCGCTGCAGCGCCGCGGGCCTGGCCGCCCGCATTCCCGCAGAGGTGGAGCTGGTCGAGCTGGGCAGCGGCAGCTCCCGGAAGACCCGCCGGCTGATCGAAGCGCTCCTCTCCCGGCAGCGGGAGCTGCGCTACGTGCCGATCGACATCTCCGAGGCGATGCTCCGCGAGACGAGCGCCACCCTGCAGCAGCGGTATCCGCGCCTCTCCGTCTCCCCGCTGCCCCTGGAGTACAGCGAGGCGCTGCGACGCCTGCCCCAGACCCGGCGGGGGCCGATGCTGCTGCTGTTCCTCGGCAGCAACCTCGGCAACTTCCAGCCGGTGGAAGCGCTGCGCTTCTTGCGCTCGATCCGGTCTGCGATGGAGCCCGAAGACCACCTGCTCCTGGGACTCGACCTCCAGAAGGACCCCGCGGTGCTGAACGCCGCCTATGACGACGCCGCCGGGGTCACCGCCCGCTTCAACCTGAACATCCTACGGCGTCTGCAGCGGGAGCTGGGCGCGGAGCTGGACCTGACCGGGTTCCGCCATCGCGCCTTCTACCACCAGCCCGCGGGCCGGGTGGAGATGCACCTGGTGAGCCAGCGGGACCAGGAGATCCGCGTGGCTGGACGCGTCTTCCCGTTGGCCGCAGGCGAGACGATCCACACGGAGAACTCGCACAAGTATACCCTGCCCCAGATCCGGGAGCTGGCTGGTGAGGCCGGGTTCCGGCTTGTGGAGTGCCGGCGAGACGAGCGGGACTACTTCAGCGTGAACCTGCTCGCCCCGGAGCCGTCGCACCGATGAGCCGCAACGACACCCGGGAGTTGGAGCCGGCCCGCCGGTATCGCGAGGTGCGGGGACTCTCCAAGGCGATCTGCCGGCCACTCGCGGTGGAGGACTACGTCGTCCAGCCGATGCCGGACGCCAGCCC